>JBAYGV010000026.1:0-8842 GCA_041666445.1 Candidatus Micrarchaeia archaeon
AGCCAGGAACGCGTTTATCAGGAAAAGGTGGAAAAGAACGCCCATCTGCTCATGGATTATGGCGCAAAAATAATTCCTTCAGGCGCAACCGTAATCACTCATTGCCATTCTTCAACGGTTACTGGAATCATGAAGCACGCCAAAAAGCTCGGGACGGAGTTCGAGGTTATTTCTTGTGAAACTCGCCCAAGATTTCAAGGAAGAATAACTGCAAAGGAGCTGGCAGATTACGGAATCAAAGTTACCCAGATTGTCGATGGTGCAGTCAACGTATTCATGAAAAAAGCGGATTTGGTGATTGTCGGGGCGGATGCGATAACTGCGCGGGGCGATTTGATAAACAAAATTGGCACTTCGATGGTTGCCCATCTTGCAAGGATGCACGAAGTTTCTTTCTATTCCGCTGCCGAACTGTACAAATACAGCCCATCCACATTGTTTGGAAACCTTGAAAAAATAGAAGAGCGGGACCCGAAAGAAGTCTGGGACAAGGCGCCTAAGAAAGTAAAGGTTAGTAACATGGCGTTTGACGTTACGTCCTCGCGGTTCATCAGCGGCTATATAACCGAAGCCGGCGTAATACCCCCGCAATCGTTTTTTGCATTAGCAACAGAAAAAGTAGGGATAAAGATTTACAAGTGATTATTATGGCAAAAGTTAAACCAAGCGAGAAGGCAGATGAAACTGGAAATTCAAGCCCGCCAGGCCAATTGCAATATGTTGAAGGCGTAAAAAAAAGGGTGGATATATGGCGATACAAGCCCTACGTGTGCAAGGTAAAAATAATTGACATACTTACTGGCAAGAGAATAATTCTCCTTAACGGGAAGGAAGCACAGGCTCACGATATCTATGCCGGTTATCGAAGCGAAGTTAAATTCGACAGCAAGAAACTTGTTGCACTGGTGGATACTAGCAGCGAGATGGTGAAAGAAGGCGAAGTCGGGATTTATCACGAAGTTGCTGAAGAGCTTGGCCTTGAAAACAATGCAAAAGTTGAAATAATCCACCTTAACCGTCCCGCGTCCATCGAATACATAAAAAGGAAAATGGACGGCACTCCATTGGCAAAAGCCGAAATATTCACCATTGTAAAAGAGATAACCGAGGAAAAACTAAGCGAAGTTGAAACTGCGGCCTGGGTTTCCGCTGCGTATATCAATGGATTTACTGACGATGAGATTGTTTCACTTGCAGAAGCAACGGTTGCATCCGGAGACAAGCTTGATTTGGGAAAAACCCCGATATTGGACAAGCATTGCGTTGGGGGGGTTGCTGGCAACCGAACAACAATGGTGGTAGTCCCGATAATCGCTGCAAACGGCCTTTACATCCCGAAAACGTCTTCCCGCGCAATTACTTCTGCGGCCGGAACCGCAGATACGATGGAAGTGCTCGCGCCTGTTGACCTTAAAATTGACGAAATGCGTGATGTTGTAAAAAAATCCTATGGCGCAATAGTTTGGGGAGGAGGCATGAAGCTTGCCCCTGTTGATGACAAGCTTATAAAAATAAGGAATCCTCTTTCGCTTGACCCTGAAGGCATGCTGCTTGCAAGCATTTTAGGAAAGAAGAAGAGCGTTGGCGCAGAATATGTCATTGTTGATATTCCGGTGGGAAGGGGAACAAAAACCCCAGATATTGTAAAGGCGCAGCTATTGGCAAAGCATTTCATAAAAATAGGCAATGACCTTGGGATGAAAATCGAGGCATTGATGACTGATGGCGCAGAACCTATCGGAAATGGGATAGGCACAGGCTTGGAATGCGTTGATGTCCTCCAGGTTTTGGAAGGGAAAGGCCCGGAAGACTTGAAGCACAAATCCTGTATGCTTGCCGGAAAACTGCTTGAGCTTTCAGGAAAAGTCGGGAAAGGCCAGGGATACAATATCGCAGTAAGGACGATTGAAAGCGGGAAGGCGCTCCAAAAAATGAAGGAAATAATCGATTTGCAGGGTGGCAATCCAAAAGTCAAATCCAGCGATATGCCTGTTGGGCAGTACACCTATGACGTATGCTCAGATACGGGTGGCCAGATTTTCCATATTGACAATAAGGCGATGTCCAAGATTGCAAGGATGGCTGGCGCACCTTTTGACCAAGGGGCAGGAGTTTTCGTCCACAAGGCCCGCGGTGCAAATGTTGGCAAGGGAGACAAATTGTTTACAATCCACGCGGAGAGCGAGGCAAAGCTTGAGTTTGCAATAAAGGCACAGCAGGACCTGGAAGCTATTGAAATGAGGAAGATGCTGCTAGGGGAGTTGCAGGAGTAGGTATGGAAATAGCTTTCGGATGTTCGCGTCCAGCAATAGTTAAAAAGGCATATCCACAAATCAATACAAGTGAACATGCTATCTCGATTGCCTAGAAGCATAAAAATCGCTTCGCTATTGGCTGTTGCTGCCGGAGGGGTAGTGCTGGCGTCGTTTGAATGCCCACGGTTAGTTGAATCCATTATTCGGCCTGTTTATGCTTCGGAAAAATCCAAGGATACTCCTGCCAGCTATTTCCAAAGAATAGCGAAAGATAATTCTGAACTTGCTCCATTATTAGAAAACAACTGTCAAGGCCTTAGGGATTATCTTTCAGGTGCCCTCGCTAAACTTAAGCATGCGACTCCAAAAGATTATCCAAAAAATGTATTTTGGGTAAAACCTAGCTCTAAACAGCTTGCAGTGCTTAATGAACTCCAATTGATAAAAATTTATTATTTGTTGAAATCACTTTCTAACCCTGCATTCCGGGCGCAAATCGGGAAAGAACTTGAGAAAGATACTGCCGATACTAGTTGTGAGCATGGTGGGGTGTTTCTGTTTCGTTCAGGAAAGGTAGCTATTGAAATGGTACCAAATGAGGAAATACCTGAAGGGGAAATTTCTATAGGTTCTCATAATCCAGATAGGGGGTATAATCCAGAGCGCATTCCCCACGTTTTAAATATGCTGGGTCTATTCCATTTCCATGCAAGACAATTTGGTCTGGAGTACTCTGCGTTATCTGGTGGAGATACTTTAGAAGCTCGGCCTTATGGATTTACTGAACATTTTGTTTTTTCCCGTCCAGATGCAAGCCATTTCAACGTTGACATGGGAATAGCTCTAAAAAGAAAAGGGAAGTGGGAAGTAATTGATATTGATTTGGGAGTTTACAGCCATTAATCATAGCGGGTCCTTTTCTACCCCATTTAAATACATAATTCGATTAAGGCGAATATGAAAAATAGGAATATTAAAAATAAATTGCCTGTTTGGATATTTGTTGCCGTATTTACTGTCATAGTCATTGCGGGTTTGGCTATTTTTTCAAATGCCTTAACTCAATCCTATTCCAAACCTAGCTATCCAACGGATTCCAAGGTTTTTACCACCGTTGAAAGAACCGTTCTTCCAGTTGCAGCGCCTTTAAATTCACCTAAAATAAAGCCCTATGATATTTCTAACTTTTCACAGTATGGCTATGGTGTTTGGCAGTATGGGCCGGGCATTCCCTATGAAAAAAGATTGGATATCACGTCCCCCACGTATAATGCAACCGGAGTTAAAAACGTTGCAGATCTTTTGAATTTCTTTACCATGACCGATATCCATATTACTGACAAGGAATCTCCTGCCGAAGCAATCTATTATGGCTACGCATGGAATATAATTTCAGGATATTCGCCAGCCATGTTATTTACTACCCACACTCTGGATGCCGCAGTACAGACAATTAATACCCTTCACAAGCAAAAATCATTTGATTTTGGCGTCTCTTTAGGAGATGATGCCAATAGCGCTCAATACAACGAACTGAGATGGTTTATCGATGTGCTTGACGGTAAAAAGATAAATCCTGCTTCGGGTGGTAAGAAAGACCCCCTCCCCGGGCCCCTTAATGATTATCAGGACGAATACCAAGCGGCAGGGCTTGACAAATCCATTCCGTGGTATGCGGTTCTTGGCAACCATGACCATTTTTGGATGGGCCTGTATCCTCCAGACGATTATCTCAGAAATGCGGTTATCGGCAATACACCGCTCAACATGGGCAACATATTTTCCGATCCTGCTGCAGGCATAAGGACTCGCGGCTATTACATGGGCGTAATCAACGGCAGTACGCCTTACGGCAATATCATATACGCTGGGCCAGTAGTAAATTTCACCACTGCCCCTACTGTACCCGCAGATCCTAACCGACATTTTATTTCCAGGAATGAGTGGATTGGCGCATTCTTCAATACCTCTTCAAATCCAGTAGGGCATGGATTTACCCAGGCTGATATAGCGACAGGATTCGCCTGTTATTCATTTGAGCCAAAGTCAACTGTGCCTATCAAGGTTATCGTGTTAGATGATACCCAAAAGGACAGTGATCCAAGTGATGAAACCAATGGGCATGGCTCTCTTGATGTTGAACGTTACAATTGGCTTGTAAACGAACTTGACAAAGGACAGGCCGAAGGCAAACTAATGATTATCGCAGCGCACATACCTGTAGGCATCGAGTTGCCAGAAGAGGGTTTCGGTTCTGCGCTGACCTGGAGCAAATATGCTGATGTAACTGATACTGCTTTGCTTGCCAAGCTTCATACGTACCCTAATCTTATCTTGTGGGTAGCTGGGCATCGCCATCTCAATACAGTTACTGCGCTAAAATCACCCGATTCAGCACATCCTGAACTCGGCTTCTGGGAAGTTGAAACTTCATCCCTAAGGGAATTCCCACAGCAGTTCCGCACTTTTCAGATTGTCCGCAACAGTGACAATACTATTTCAATATTTACAGCAGATGTGGATCCTGCAGTCAAAAGCGGTTCGCTTGCTGCAACTGCACGTTCCTATTCTATCGCGGCTAAACAGGTGTTCAATCTTACTATAGAACCTGAGCCTACAGGTTCCTACAATGCAGAGCTTGTGAAACAGCTGACTCCTGAAATGCAGAATAAAATACAAAACTACGGAACAACTATTGGTAAGTAATTTTTTTTAATAAAATTCTCTTACATCCGTGAACATCATTTTAGTCTATACTTACCATCTTTTCAGCGAAACGAATGTTTTCGTATCTGCCACGCTTTTTATTTTTCTTATTTTGTCTATCTTTCCGTCCACTTCCTCCAGCGATGAGCCTTCGATAATTAGGCAGCCGTCATACTCTCCGGCAATTTCATAGGATTCATGCGCTATCCCGGATGCTGAAATATCCGTCATCATTTTTTTGGTTTCATGCTTTGCCTTCAGCATCACTATTCCATAATAGGCCGCACCACTGGCTTCAATGGTGAACCGGGTTATCGTTCCGCTTGCCAGCAATTGTTCAATCCTGTGCCTGACTGCACCTTCCGTTAATTCGACTTCCCGCGCGACTTCTACGTTAGATACGCGCGCATTTTTCTTGAGCAGCGAAATTATTTTTTCGTCTTTTTCGTCAATCCGCATAATAATCATCCTACGCATTCCCGTTTAATTTCTCTCCATTCATCTATCCTCCAGCAAGCTATATAAGAATTGCGAATTTCGTAATATTACGTTTTTCGTAATGGTATTTATATATACTACGTTTTTCGTAACAAAATTACGATATATTTAAAAACAGTTCGGTTCTGAACGTATATTATCCAGTGCATCAGGCGCACTGTTTTGAAAAATTCAAGGTGAAAACTATGGCAAGGGAACAACGTTTATTGAATGCATACGAACAAGGAAGGACAGCTTTACACGCGCACAGAAGGAATCCACAATCATTATTTGGCGCTGAAAGCGTCCATCAATCCAGGATAGGCGCGAGCCGGGATGCAATAAATGATGGAAGGCACGCAATCTTCGCGCTATATATGGATGGCAGGATTGGCCGCCTTTTTCGCGTTGCAAGCAATCAGCAAAACGATTCTGGCTTGAGGGATTACGCGCGCCGGGCGCTCGAGCAAATTGTTTCCAAGACCGAAGGAGTAACCATGGAATCGTGCAGAGTACAGTTTGAATCTGCGACGGCGGCGCTTGCCAGATTGGGTGGGGCTGACGTTTTGCGGTTTCCGGCACCTCAACTAGTGCGGCCATCAACTCTCGAACTAGATCATTTAGGGATGGGCGGGGCGTCAAGTCCAGTTAGAGTTGCCGGAGCACAGAGTTGATTTTCATGCCATACTGGTTATCCTCCTGTTATTTACTTATTTTAGTTTCTAAAAAGGCCTAACCGCCACCACACTAGTTTTTTTGACAAAAATAATTTTCAACTCCTTAGTTTTACCGATAAAAAAATTTACAAAAAATAAAAAAATGAAAAAAAAACAAAAAGGTGAAAAAACATGATACAAACAACAAGAACCCAAGCGCCCGTTCGGGCAGCACATACTAGCCTTGGCCCCACTTGGCCGCCAGAGCACGATAGGTGGAATTCAAGAGTGAAGGGGCTGTTTTCCGAGCCAATTTCTGCCCGATGGCAGCTTGACCGCGCACTTGACGAAGGCGCGAACACCGTTCTTGGAATTGCCAGCGGCCAGCCATCCAGGCTAACTATGAGGTTTATTGTTCCAAACGATATGCATTTGCCCCAAAACCCGAACGAATTCACGCGCGGTTCCCTCCACGTTTTGCTAAATGTATCTGGATGGGGAGGGGGTATAGAAGCATCAATGGATTTAGGGCGGGTAGTGCCTGGCCATAGAATGATTTATTATGGGTTTAATGGCCCGAATCGGGATGCGACTCCGAATTTATCCCAACTGGAAATTGCAAGCGCCCATGAAGTTGCAACTATGTCTGTGGCGGTTTCGGAAGATTCGTTTAGGAGAGTTCGGGATGCAGGGTTCACTATTGATGCTCCGCTTGCCTTAAGCGATGCAGAAGTTGCCACGATAACTCGGCTATACCAGCAAGCATTTCCGAAATATATTTTCCCGTTGGATAATGATTCCGTCGGAGGATTTCTTAGAAATCCCAGCAATATTGCGTTGATTGCAAGGGATGTTACCGGAAGGCCAGTTTCCAGCCTGGTGGCAGAGCACATGCTGCTGTCTGTTGGCGAGAGAACAATTAATTTCATTGAAGTTAGCGAAGCTGCAACCGATGACGATTATCGCGGAAACGGTTTGCTGACTGCCCTCTATCGCAAAATGATTGATGTTCTGCATAATGGTGATGGCCAAGGCCGTAGCGGCTATGACCCATCGAATACGATTGTTTATGCAGAATCACGGGCGCCATGGGTTCCTGCAAACGTAATAACCCGGCGTGGCGGCGGCATGGATGTTTGCGGATTGCTTGTTCGCCATTGCACAATTGTTGCGACCCGAAATCCGAATATGCAGTACCCTGGGGAGTTTGAGGACCTTGTAGTCTGGCATCTTTCTTCCTTTTAGTTTTTTTATAAAAAGGTGTAACTATGGACGCAATAACAATGCTCAAGGAACTGGTTTCAATTAATTCCGTATTTCCAAACGAAAGGAAGGCTGCGGAATTCGTTGAAATGCTGCTTATTGAAAATGGGTTTCAAGTCGGGCGGGTTGGGATAGCGGAAGGAAGGTTCAATGTAATTGCCGAACGCGGGACGCGAGGGAACCCGATTCTTTTCTATGGGCATTTGGATACTGTTCCGCCCTACGGGAATTGGAATGGAAATCCGTTCGAGTTGCGAGCGGAAGAATCATCCCAATTCTCTACGGATGGTCCCAATCCTGACAAGCTTCATGGGCTTGGAACGGTTGACATGAAAGCCGGTGTTGCGGCTATAATAAAAGCAACTGAAACGGAATCAGACCGGAAAATAAAAGTTGTTTTCGGGGTTGACGAGGAAAACATTTCCGAAGGAGCGCATGCGGTAGTCGAGAGCGGATTCCTTAATGGCGTGGAATTCGGGTTGGTTACAGAAACTGCGACTTCAGGCAAAAATCTCGGCCTGCAGGAGTTAGTCCTTGGAAGGCGAGGGAGATGCGTTATAGAGCTTGAAGTCCCGGGGCGTTCAGCGCATGGAGCTGGGATTATTGCGGGCGGTTCGAACGGAACCGGGATAAGCGCAATTTCCGAAGCATCTCGTTTAGTCTCCGAACTGGAAAAATTAAATGGAAATCTCGGAACCCATCCATTGCTTCCGCCGCCAACCCAATTCATAAGAAAGATTTATGGGGAAAGCACTTCTCTATCCATTCCGGATTCTACAATAATAGAATTGGATAGGCATATGGTTACTCCTGAAACTCCGGAATCAGTTTTGGATTCCACGCGCCAGTTCGTTAACTCCCTTTATGCTAGCGGAAAATTCAGAGAGGTGGATGGCAAAAGAATTTCGGTTCGGTTAAAGGAGCGAAAGACTCCCTATCTTGCCCCGTACGTTATTCCAAAAGAAAATTCGTACGTCCAGCAAATATCCGCAATAGTGAAAGAAAAGTTTGGCGAGCCGGCATATAGCTACGGGACTTCGGTTGCTGATGAAAATGTATTTGCAGATTTGGGGATTCCAATGCTTTCGGTAGGGCCGTTGGGCGGGGGCGAGCATACTTCCAACGAATGGGTTTCAAAATCAAGCTACCTCCAACTAATCGACCTCCTGAGAACCTTTATAAGAGCTTTTTGAACCAGTTTTTCATAATGCCAAAAACCTCGGAAAAAGGCTAAAGGAAATACCTTTATAAGATATTGCCAACCCAACTAATATACCCGCTTTAGCTCAAGGGCCTTTTTGTTCAATACATCAAGGTCGAGCAACGGTAGAGCGACTGGCTGTAGTTCGTTTACGGATTTTATCCGTTTTACAGTCGCAGTTACCAGTAGGTTACTTGTTCAAATCAGGTAAGCGGGAATTTTTTTCTTATTTTGTTAAAAACTAGAGCCAGCCATAGTTTAATGCCTGAAATGCCTCATTCCTG
>JBAYGV010000027.1:0-8792 GCA_041666445.1 Candidatus Micrarchaeia archaeon
AGAACGCCGCGTCTGCAAGGCTGAACCGGTTATACGAGCTCCAACTGCTGGAGAAAAAGCAGGTCGGAAAGAAGGTTTTCTTCTTCCCGAAATAAACATTACGTTGCCAGATGGTTAATTCCATCATACAAAGGCAAGGCACTAGACAGTGCTTGGGACAGGCGACCCACCCTCCACAATCTCAAAAAAATTCTCTTTTTGCTTGCGTCTGCCTGTCCCATTTCCTCCCTCTACTAAGTTTTTACAAGAATCGGTACGCCCTAGTCTTAGCTTTAGCTAAGTGACGGGCTTTCTTTCCTCACTTCGTTCGGAAGGTCTCTTCGGTTTTATACGAGAAACAGTCTTCATTCGATGTCGCGAATCCGTTTCGCGTGCGCGCGAAATCCTTCCATTTCTGCTGAAATGTCGAACACGCGAGTTTACACTCGCTATTCGCTCCAAACATCACCCGTAATCAACTTATTGTTCAAACTTAGCAAGCGCTCCGCGCAATCGTTCGGTTTTTTACGAGAGACAGATTTTTGATTTTTCAGAAGAAACTTTAGCGTACGCTAAACAAAAGTATTACAGCCAATTCGCCACTACCTACCGCCCACTACCCAATAGCTACAGCCCACTAGCCAGCTCACGCAGTCTCCGCTCCTCCCTTATGGTTCTTCATCCCGTAATCTGCAGACCCAGCCTTCCACCAATTCTCGTACTTCTCGTGAATCTGCTCCTCAATCGGACGAGCACTAGCAATTGAATCAACAACGTGCTTCTTATCAATTAACGGAACGCCCTCGACAACTGCCAAATCCCCGGCCATTTTTATCATTCCGCTCAGATTACGTAATCTGAGAGTAAGGCCGTTCGCATTATCAATAGAATTAGCAAACTTTTTCGCTTCCTTAATCAATTCTTCAACCGCACTCTTAGTTGCATGAGGTATTTTCCCATCGCGAAGTATTTCCTGCGCAACGAACTGAACAATTTTTGCACGATTCTCCGGATTATCCGGCATGTGGGCATTCATTAAAACTTCATAACCATCTCCCATTATCCTTGAACGAAGCGGAGGAATGATTTGCGGGATATCGTTAATGTTAACCGAACCGACTAAAATAAAGTCGCAGGGAACACCATCCACCCGGACGCTTGCGCCACTACTTGTCGGATTCCTTCCAACAATCGGAAATGATTTATCCTGCATCGCAGTCAAAATATGCTTCTGAATCGGGCCAAGGTTTGCCAATTCGTCAATATACAAAACTCCTTCATTCGCTTCGTGTATTGCTCCTGGAATTACGCGAAGATAATTCGGGGTTCCGATTTGTGGATGCCCGCCATACGGGTCGTGCTTGATATCCCCTAATAATTCGGTTTCGCTCGCACCGCTTACCTGGACAAACAATGAACGGTTCAACGGAATAATAACTTTCTTCGCATTCACTTTGGCAGAATCCTTCATTTTTTTAATATCGTCAGCAGTCAAGACATTTACCTTGTCATCGAAAGTCTTTTCGTAGATTACCTGCTCCTCTTTCCCGTCAAGCCCATGGCGGGAAGTATAAACGCGGGCATTTCCGCCCCTCTGCCCTTCCATGGCGGCAGTAATCTCGTTAAGCAATTCGTCATTGCTTCGCTTGAATTTCTCAGCTCCACAAGTTGGGCAGGTTGGAACTACGGATGAACTTAATCCGCCGCACCTTACGCATCGAAAGCCTAATTTTTCAGCTACAAAAGAAGGAATCTGAGAAGGGTGGGTTATTTTTCCGGCAACTATGTTCCGATTTGCCGAGGAATGCAGTTGCGCTTCATTTTTCACTTCCACAAGCGGTTTTTCCGGATTGGAAGAATTGTGGCATACGGAAATTTCGAATTTTGGCTTTGGCAAAACTCCAGCAATCGCCTGGGCAAGCATTGATTTGCCAGTTCCCGGAGGGCCAACAAGCAGCAAATGCCTTCTTTGTTTGGAAATTATCTTAGCAATCCTAACCGCTTCGTCCTGGCCGATTATGCGCGCGAACGGGTCGGAAGGTATCACTACGTCTTTGGTTGTTTCAAAATCAAGTGCCATCTAAATCGAGAGTATTATTGCGGGAGAATTTATATATACAATGTAGGTCCTTCGGTAAACACCCGCTCTCCTGCCCAAACCAGCCCTTTATGTTCTGCCATTCTTCTAGCTATAAGCGAAAGATTTACCTTGCCCGCAGTCCCGCCGTTTATTTCACTTATGAATGCGCGGGTAAGCGCTCCGTTTATGCTCATGCTCAAAATATCCGGGCCTTCCGTGGCAAGTCCTTTTTTATCTGCTGCACCGATTACCATCGTTCTTTCTGGAACGGCTAATGTGAATGACGCTGCACGGCAGCAATCTAAAAGAAGGAATTTTTCTCCTCCCATTCTTCCCAGTATTGGATAAACTTCATTTGAATGCAATCTGCGCCCACGAGTTATTATTTCTTCGAAATCGCCATGGCCAGAATAATAAAACATGAATAGGGAATTGTCGCCCATCATCCCGGGTCTTGCATAGTATTCTAAGAATCGCAATACGGCATCCCTTGTTGCTTTTTCTTCCTGCATAACTGCCACTTCTGCAAAACATCCCCTAGTTCGAAGGGTTTTTTCCATCGCGCGCAGGTCATTTTTTACTCCCCGTAAACGCCCTTTTCCAGTTCCTGAGTTTCCAACAAGAAGCGCGATGTTTCTTTCAATTTCAGCTAGAGCAAAAACAAATGCCCGATCTGCAAGCTGCAACGTGTCTCCGAATTCTAATGCCATTCCCCTTTTCCCTACACCAAATCCGTTAACATAGGTCCCATGTTCGCTAGCTAAATCAAAAACTTTCCATCCTCCATCTTCAAAAGCAAGAACTGCGTGATTTTTTGAGACCGAAGGCGCATTTCTAATCCCAATGCCACGTTCTGCTCCATGATACCTGGCCGCTATTGCTTCCCTATTTTCATCCAACGGAAAACCAACTCTCCCCAATACAGTTGGTTGATTTATCGTTGTTGGCTTGCCAGTAAGACTATCGGTGAGAATAGCATTTTGAAACTGCTTTGGTTCGGCAAAAAGTCCTCTTCCACCAAAACATCTGGGCATGCCCCATTGTAAATGTCTCATATATCCATATTTTGCAACAACTAGTTTATATACCTTTCTTACTGCCCAACCGCCAACTATCTGCTGCCACTACCAACTACTTACAGCCCGCTGGCTGCCCACACTACCCAATAGCTACTATCCGCCTGCCAATTACTTCTTCAGCTCCAGAATTCTCTTGAGCACAATGTCTGCCGGGTACGCCCCAACCAGTTCAAGCGTTTCGTTTATGATTGTTTTCGGAACCCCCATGACAGAATATTTTTCGGATAATTCCGGGAACTCGGTCGCTTCCACCATATCCCCCGTAACATTAGGGTTTATGAGCGCAAAATCATGGGCAACCTTTACTGCACCGGGGCAATAGGGGCAGGTCGGAGTGATGAAAACTTGGATGTGGACCGGAAAATCGATTTTCCGTATTCTTTCAATAAGGTCTGGCGGAAGTTTCGGAAGCGATTTTGAGACGTCCAGTATATCAGAAAGGAAGGTTGAAAACTCATAGCCGGTGGGAACCCCGAAAAATCTTACGAACCGTTTTTCTTTTCCGAGCAGGATAATTGCCGGGGCGCGTTCAACTTTAAACTCCGCTGCCTTTGCTTTTCCTGAATCCTTATCTAACTCAAAAACTTCGAGCCTTATCTTCCCGCTAAGCGATTTGACTTCGTTAACCAGTGCTTCGGTTTGCACGCAATATTCCTGATTGGATTGGGATTTGAAGAATAAAATGGTCACTTCGCCTTCCATTTCAGAAAGCATTTCCTTTGCCTTTGAGGTTGTCTTTTCGTCGAGAATCGGCATGTTAGCACCAGGCTTTAATTCGTCGGGATTGTTTAAAAACCGTGCGTTCTGAAAACATGCACGCGAATAAAACTGAAAAAGAAAAAAAAATAAAAAATATAAGAGAGATTATTCAACTTCGTAGAGCATGGAAACCGAAGCTGACAAATCTATTTTTCCTGAAGTTATTGTTGTCGGAATGGAAGAATCCATTGCCGCCCCTACGGACTTTTCATAGCTGGAATAGCTGTAAGGGGTCGAATAATAACCCTGGGAAATTGTCAACGGCTTCAATAATTTTACTTCCGCGGCAGTTGCCATCTTGTCTGCCTGCGATTTTGCATCTAAAATCGCTTCCACGAGCAGTTGCGAGTTTATTGTTTTTGTTTTCGCATCACTCAGCGTAAACGAAATGCTGCCAATCGTATCTGAGCCTGCATTGACAGCTGCATCAACTATCTTGCCTACGGAATCAAGCTTCTGGGTCTTGACTGAAAGCGAATGGACAGTTTTGTAGCCGACAAGCTCGGATTTCCATACCTTGTCGCTGCTTGCGCATTTAGGGGCATCTGCAGGACAGACATAGCTGCCTTCATAAACCGGCTCGGTATAGAAATAGGAGGTGGTAACCTCATCGTCAGCTAAACCAGCCGTTTTCAATGCAGCCCGTACGGCAGCTGTTTTATTGGCATTTTTTGACTGCGCATCAACCGCAGTAGTTTCTTGCGTCGTTACCGAAACAGACATTTCTGCAGTATCCGGCTCAACCGAAGTTTTTGCATTGCCATTTATGGACAAGGTGCTCTTTTCGTAAACTCCTGAGCTTATTACCATCTGCTTCTGCACGCTAGAATTAGACGCATAGAAGAAAATTCCAGAACCTATGATCGCTGCGAGCACGACTACCAAGAAAAGCATGCCTAAATTTCCGCCTTTTGAACAGCAGCCCCCCACAGATTCGCTTTCGCATTTACATCCTTCACCCATCAAATCACCCAATTATTTTTTATTTTTGCCTTTTTTATCTGAAACGCATTATTCCTTTAAGATATAAAAGTCTTATGCACCCCACAACTCAAAGTCCGCCAACAATTATTTCCTTTTCTGCATTGATGTCTGGAGACATGGAAATATCTATTTTTACGTGGAGTTTCCATGCAGTTATCCGGTCGTCATGGCCATACATGCGGCTGGTAGGATGGGCATTTTGCGGGATTTCAAAAAAGGTCTCCAACCCCTGGTCCGCATATTCCCCCTGGCCAGCAATTTTCTTTTCGGCACGGAAAGATTCGGAATCCCTGAAAACTTCCACCGGCTTTACGGGAGAAGTGACAACTACCCCCAGCTCTTCCATTCTTTTCTTTTCATCATACGGGATTGAACGGTATTCTATTTTCTTAATTTTCTCGCTGCAAACCAGCGTAGCTATTATGGCACGCGCCTTTACCGGCTTTTGAAATATCAGGTTGAACCGTACATGCAGGTTATCCCCCGGAAAATATTCCTCCTTGTTCGTTTCTATCTTGATGGGCATGAAAGCATATCTTCGATAAGCGATATATACCTTGCCCTTGATAAGAGAGTGTGAAAGGATTATACGGATTAAAGGAAAAATTCGAAGGATGCAACCTCATAATAGAAGTGCTGGACGCGCGGGACGTGGAAGGGACTAGGCTAAAGGCTGTTGAAAAATGGTCTGGCACTTGGAGATTGCTTAAGGTAGCGAATAAGATAGACTTGGTAGACGAAGAGACATTAAAAAAACTAAAGGAAAGCAAATACATTTTAGTAAACTCAAAAGCCCTGCATATGGAAGAGGAAAAGGAAAAATTCATTGACGCCATACTCCAGAAGGTCAAGCAGCGGCCCATACGCGCAATAATCGTCGGCTACCCGAACATTGGAAAAAGCACGATAATTAATATGCTTGCAGGAAGGCGAGCGGCCAGAGTCACTCCCGTTGCCGGCACAACCAAAAGCATACAATGGATACGCATTGCCGACGACCTGCTGATATTGGATTCGCCAGGAGTTTTCCCAAGGCGGGAAGACAAGGGAAGCCTGCTGGGAAAGGACGCAATAAACGTTGAGAATATTGACCGGCCGGAAACCTATGCCAATGAGATTGCATGGAAATGCATTAAGGATAAAACATTGCGCAAGTGGGTCAACGAAAGCTTTGACATAGAAATTGGGGAAAAGGATAACGCAACAAGGCTAATTGAAAAAATAGCAAAACGAAGAAATCTCCTGGTCAGGGGGGGAGAATTAAATATCCGGGAAGCTTCCATAGTATTCCTAAGAAAATACATTAAGGAAGGGCCGAAAAGAGGGTAATTAACAGCCCAATGCGGGCTAGTTTACTCGTATTTCAGCGCCTCAATCGGAGGTATGGATGCAGCATTCCTTGATGGCGCCACTCCCGCCGCAATCCCAATAAAAACAGAAAAAAGCAATCCCCCTGCTAGCAGTTCTGGAGTCAGCTTGGTTGGAACGCTGAAACTAGTTAATATGAAAGAAACAGCAAGGCTGAGCATAACTCCCAGCACCCCGCCTATAAACCCAATTATGCCTGCTTCAAATAGAAAGAGCAAAAGCACATCCTTGTTTTTTGCCCCAATAGATTTGAGCACTCCAATGTCTTTTGTCTGCTCAAGCACGCTCATAAACATAGTATTGGCAACCCCAATTCCCCCGACTATCAATGAAATGGATGCGATTCCGCCAAGCAAAAGGCCAAGCGTATCAGTTACCTGCGCAACAGTAGAACCGATTGTAGCGGCAGTTGTAATCTGAAAATCTTCAGTGCTTGCAGTGACCCTATGGAGCTCTATCAAGCTGCTTTCCAGCGCCGCAGCAACAGTATCCGTATCATGATCGCTGGAAACAACAACCACTATCTGGCTCACCGATTCGCTCTGGTTGAATAGTTTCTGCGCAACAGCCCGCGGGATATATACTGAACTGTCAACGCTCCCCATCATACTGCTGCTGGAACCAGTCTGTTTCAGTATGCCAACCACGCGAAAAGGAATCCCATTAATTTTTATCTGCTTGTTTATCATGTCAATATCATTGAAAGTCGCGTTGGCAACATTGAAACCCAGCACTGCGGAATATTGGTCGCTTGTGCTCAGATAACGGCCATAAAATAACTCTGTTTTTATAGTCTGCTCAAAAGACTCGGGTTCAGTGCCTATGACAGTCAACGAAGTATTCTTATCGATATATGTGACCGCCCCGCGGCCTTGCACCCGGGCATCAAGTTTGTAAACCCCGGGCACTGTCCTTAAATCGTCTGCTTCGCTAAAAGTTATTACTGAATCCTGATGCGAATCAAAATTGCTTTTTCCGCCAGGAGGCTCTCCGCCGCCTATTCCCCCGGCCATTCCCGCCCCCATAACCCGCTGTGCCTGCTGCCCCCCGGGGCTTATCTGGATTATATCGCTGCCGAGCGTATTCATTCTTTCGCTTATTTGTGCGCTGACGCCAAGGCTGATTGAAATTAAGCTTACAATTGATGCTACCCCAATAACTATGCCCAGGATGGTAAGCCAGCTTCGCAACTTACGGTGGCGCATATTGTCCGCCGCAAGAGAAAACAGGTATTTACTTTTCATCTAGTTTATCCCCTTTGCCTTTTCGTTCTCCTTCTTGCCTTCTTTTCTCTTCAGCCAGAATTTTTTATACGCAAAATATCCCATGGCAAGCAAAATGATTGCACCAGCTGCATCGCCCAATGTCCCAAAGCCTAATATCCCATTTTGCTTTCTTCCAGCAAAACTGGTTGAAATTCCGGTTGCAGAAGAACTTGCAGCTGGAACAAAATCGCTGCTTGAACCCGCTCCCCCGCTCACCACAATGTTTATATTCTTGTAAATTTCATGGGGGGCATTCGTACTGTCCTTGAATGCAATTTTTATCGGGATGGTATAATTGCCGGGCTGGGCGCGGCCAGATATGCCAATGGCAAACTGGAAGGTAGTAAAATCATCTACATTCAATGTCCCGATAAACTTGTCGCTTGTGCCAACAACGCTGATATCTTTTGTCGGCTGTGCGGAAACATAAACGCTCCTGATGGGCGTGTTTCCAGTATTTGCAATTTGCGCCGAAATAGTAACCGAGCTTCCCGGATTTATAGTTGTCACATCGGCCTTAATGCTAGTCGTAATCTCTTCTGTCGCCAAAACTTTAACTCCAACATCCTGGACATATGATTTTCCAGGGCTCAATATTTCGACTGGAATTGAATAATACCCGCCAGAAGCAGATGGGTCGATGCCGATAATTACTTCCCTGCTTACAGTTTCACCTGCCCGGATATTATCAATATATATTCTCCCATTTCCCATTGGAATGAATACCGAACTTTCATTGAAGTCAATTATCAGCGAAGCAGCAGTTGCACCGCGGTTCAGAACGATAAGGCTGAAAGTTGCCTGGGAACCTACTTCAGTATCCGAAATTGGCTTTAGGCTGATATCAAACTGCGCAGATGAATCCAAAACGCTTACCGGCCCAACATAAACCTTTTGTGAAACCGTATTTTGGAGCGCATCTTGGTATTCAATAGTCAGTGGGACAGTATATTTTCCAGGGCTTGAAGAAGACGAAGACCTTAGGTCAACGGATACGAGCTTGCTCGAATTATAGGCAATGTCGCCTATGGTTTGCTGGCTTGCGCCATCAATCGTAAAAGAGGAGTTATCCGGTGATTTTATTACTGCATTCTTTACGACACCGCCAGTATTTATCAATTTCAAATCAACTGTAAATTTATCGCCCGGCGTTACCGTTGTGCCGTTTATGGAAACAGTTTTTACCTCAACGATTTGGCGCTGGGAAACAGGAAGAGCTATGGTCGTAGTAAGGCTTCCGGTCTTGGAACCAGTTGAACTGTCATAATTGTAATATAT
>JBAYGV010000028.1:0-8528 GCA_041666445.1 Candidatus Micrarchaeia archaeon
ATTCGTAAATTTGATAATTTACGAATGCGGACAAAATTCTACAATTTTGTCCTTGAATCATCAACTATCGCGAGCCAGGAATCCCCTATTTTCATCAGGTAATTGCCAAACGTCTTGCTAAGGGTTATCTTCATTGGCCTGAACTTCCTTTTGCTTTCCTGTGCAACAATCGTTTCGCGCTCTATTTTTATCATTCCAACGCGCCTAAGCCTCGGGAGGACGCGATTGTAGAATGTTGCCTTGGAAAGGCTATTTGACGATATAAACGCGGATAAATCGCTTCCTTCAAGTGAAACCTTTTCGCATAATAGCTTGAGGAAGGAGACGGTTATTTCATAATACTTCTTCTGGTATTTCTTTGAAAATACAAAGTTTGAGACTTCGTCAAGATTCCAGAGATTCCTAGTCTGGTTCTCTTCTTTGTCTTGAAATGACCTTAACTCATCGGAATTATATGGGGGAAAGTAAAGCGCTTCTGATGATGGGACGCCACGGGATGCAATTGTTGGTGCGGCTGTTCCATCACTTTTTTCGTCAGCGGTTTCCTTGCTCTCTTCCAATATTTCACCCGAAGATTGCACCCATTCCGCCTTCTGCAGCCTCTTCTTCTTTTGTTATTTGTTCGACTATCTTTGCTTCAACATCCGGTTTGCAGCGAACTGCCAAATCTTTTAGCTTTTCAGCAGCTTTCTTGACGAATTCCTCCGAAGTAGAAATGTAAATATATGCTTTTGCCTTATCTTGGCCTAAACTTTCGCCATCCTTTACCTTATACCCTATCCGTGCAAAGCTGTCGTCAGCATAAGGGTCAGCTTCAAGTATTTTTGTTAATTGCGCTTTTTTTGCCGTTTCGCATTCAAATACTACTTTCATGTTGTTCACCGCATTTTTTATTGCTCAGTATGTTTTTTATGTATATTCTATTCTTCCTATACCAGAAACGCCATCGCGCTTAAGCATATCTTTTTATTAGATTTCTATAGAAATAAAACTATGCCAAAAGATATATACGAAGATATTCCTTCTGATTTTTATTACAAAACTAAATATTCTCCAAATCCAGTTTCTTCCTGGTACATAAATAATCGTTATTCCGTTATACGCAAATGGGTTTCTGAAAACTATTCCAATGGCAAGAAAATTATAGACGTCGGATGTGCAAGTTCGCTTTGGAATGAAGGTAATGTTCCAGTTTTTGGGGTCGACCTGAATGAAAAAACTTTAGCTTTTGGAAAACAAACCGGGTGCCTAACAAATTTTTTAGTGTCAGATTTTGAAGATGCAGATTTGGCTGAACGTTCTTATGATATTGTAATCATATCCGAGCTTCTCGAGCACGTTTCTAACCCATCCAAATTCTTGAATAAAGCCAAGAAAATAATGAAAAAATCCGGATTGCTTATAATTACTGTTCCCTTTGATACTTCCTTAAGCTTATGGAAATACCTATTTGCAGCCCAATGCTTTCTTATGGGAAGAGTCTTCGGAAAAGAATATTATAAATTAAATTGCGGCCATATAAACCATTTCTCCCCCAAATCAGTTAAATCGCTGCTGAATTCAACCGGGTTCACTGTTATATCTGAAAAAAATTCATTATTTATGAATATCGCGATCCTTGCAAGGAAAAATTAATCTGGCAGTTGGTATATATGAATATAAAGAATTTTTTTTATCGTTTGCCAGAGCACCTGGCAGTCATACTATTCTTTATTTTCCTTACTTTGATTTTTACCTATCCTCTCATTACCGTGTTTACCTCTAATGTTCCGGGTGAGTTTGACGTATACTGGTTCTTATGGGAATTATGGCACTTTAAGCTAACGCTCGCCCAGGGTGCCAATCCATTATTTTCTAATATGCTGTTCTACCCAACTGGTGCGCCACTATATTTTGCGGCTACCCCTATCCAGTCATTAATTGCGGTTCCGCTTCAGGATATCTTTGGCTTGTTTGGGGCCTATAATTCTCTTTATATGCTTTCATACATTTTGTCAGGATATACGATGTATCTTTTGGCAAAGCACATAACTAAGGATTGGAAATCAGCATTAATCGCAGGTGCTATTTTTTCATTTTGTCCCTACCATTCAACCCATGCAATCCGGCACCTTAATCTCATGGCCATACAATTCATCCCGCTTTTCTTTCTTTTTTACCTTAAGCTGAAAGAAAAAGTCAATTTTGCAAATTCTGTGTTAGCTGGTTTCTTTTTTGCGCTTGTAGCGTATTCCGAGATGGTTTATTTCATGATGTGCGCGTTATTTGTCATTTTTGATTCTGCTCTCACTGTTTTTTCAAATCCGAACCGCATGAAAGAAATGGTGTCACTGCTGCAGAAGATGTTTTTGTTTTTTATCTGCACCGTGGTTTTTATTTCTCCGTATATATACAACCTTCTGGCGCAGGTTCTTTTTTCCAATTATGTTGCTTCTGCAGAAATCGATTTTCTTATGGGTTATAGCCCAGATATATTGTCATTCTTAGTGCCATCTAAATTCAATCCCATCTTGTCTAGCACATTCGTTTCCATATATCCAATCCTCGAGCATCACTTGTCAAATGTCGGTATAGAAGGAACGATCTTTTTTGGTTTTACAATTCTTGCGTTTGTAATATACGCAATATTCAAGGTAAAAGGAAAAGAAGTTGAATACTGGACTAAGGTATTGATTGCCGCATTTGTAATGATGTTTTGTTTTATTTGGATATATGGGGTTCCCATTTTCATATTTCCGTTTTATGTAATTTTCTTTTATCTGTTTCCATTTTTTTCATTCATGCGGGTTCCGGCCAGATTTGACATTATTCTGGTTTTATGCTCGGCAATTCTGTTCGCCATTGCGTTTTCCCATATACGGAAAACGATGAAATCCAAGGTTATTTCGGAGTTCTTATTTCCCATTGCAGTGCTGCTTTTGATTTTCTTGGAGTTCTATTCTCCCCCTCAGGCATATTTAAATTTAGGAGTAAATCCGTTTTATTATGAGCTGGGGAAAGATAACCAAAGTTATGCAATACTTGACATCCCTACCTATCCCTGTTCTTTTTCGGATTATGGTGTTTCAATTATGTACGCCCAAATTTTCCATAAAAAGCCCATGGTGAGCGGTCAATTGTCTAGATATCCTACAAGCATCTGCGATTTTTTTGACCGCCCTTGCTTTTCTAATCTAGTTACTATGTCTAATATTAGCAAATGCGCACCCAAGCAATATGACGAATCCATTCCAAATGGGGTAAAGCTTATTGTAATCCACAAAAATATCCCTAAAATGATGTTCTACCCATATGCAAACATTTCTGAAACTACCCCTCTTCTTCAATCCCTTTATGGAATCCCAGTTTATGAGGATAAGGAATTAATTGTATATGAAAGAAAGGATTATGGGCAATGAACTCTTTCCATCCTCACTGCAATTCCCTTATTCATTTTTATGAACTCCTCATAAGTCAAAAGGAAAACTCCAACACCAACGAACTTCCCACCCTCGGAATAAACAGCAACCTGCCCATCCTTCCTAGTTGAACTATCAAACTTCAAGACTCCGGGAACAGCCAGCTGCGCCCCGTTCTTCAATTCTGCAACTGCCGAATCCTTGGCAACAACTTTCGGGAAATCAATGAACTCTTCAGGTTTTCTAAGCATCCTTTCCAGCTCGCTAGCATCATTCTTGTTCTTCAAAAGCCAAACCGCATCAATCAAATCCTGCATTGTGTATGCTTCGTTCTCAGTAATACTTCCAACTGAAATCCTCCGTAATTCAATCATCCGCGCCCCGCCAATCTTCTTTCCCATATCTTCGCAGAGCGTTCGTATGTACGTCCCGGCATCAACTTTAGCCCGGAATAAAATCAGGTTTCCATTAACTTCAAGAATCGTAAGTTCGTGAATCGTCCGTTTTCTCGCTACTTTACGGACAGCGCTTATCTTCGGCGGCGTCTGGGTTATTTCCCCGCGAAATTCCTTGAAAAGAGCATCAATCTCCGTTCGCTCCAGTTTTCGCTTGGTTTTCATCAGCGCAACATAAGTCTTGTCCTTTCCAGCAATATACCTAAGCAATTTCGTTGCCCTTCCAATCGCAACAGGCAAAACCCCGGAAACGTCTGGGTCAAGCGTCCCAGCGTGTCCGCTTCTTGAAGCACCAACAATCTTCTTCACTTCCGTAGTTATCTCGTGGCATATCTGGCCGCACGGCTTGTTGATTATGATGACGGAATTGGTCAAATCCATATAAACAGCTAGTATCCGAATCTTCGTTCGTATTCCTTGTGATTAAACCATTCTAGCACTATTGCGAGAATTGTTACTTGGTCTGCTTTTATCGTATATATCAATCTCCATGCATTTGGGAGATCATATTTCCATAGGTTATCTATCCCATATTTTTTTTGATATTCTTTTGGCCATACTTTTTTCGGTATTTTTATGCCAACGAACGGATTTTTCTTGAGTTCGTCAAATGCGTTGTTTAAATGATTATAAAGTTCGGAATCCTCAGTTTTGCCGTCTTTGAGGGCAAGGAAAGCCCGCTTTGTTTTCTCTTCTGCGAATCCGACAAAATTATCCGTCATCTTGCAATCAGTCCCCTTCGCACTATTTCATCCACTCCGCTTGGGTTCCATATCCAGACTATCCTGCCTTCGTTTATGCATACCTTGTTTGATTTTTCCAGATAATCAAGTATGAGCAATAACGTTTGGTACATTATCTTTTTAGGGAGTTTTCTTGCCAATTCTGCCTTTGTCGGGTATTCTTTTGCCTTTCGTATGGTTTCCTCTACCATGATTACCGTATCCAGCCGTGGGTAGTGCAAAACCTCGGTTATTGCCTTTTGCGTAGTTGCCATATATACACTTATATATTGTATAAGTTTATATAATTATCGTTACACAGAAGGCTCCAGATGGACAATCGCGCACTTGCTCTCTTTCCCCTTCTCGTTCTTAACCATTACAAAACTAGAGTCAATAATTTTCGTTATCTCTACGCTTTCCCCCTCATCCCTTCCGCAATTCTTTGTGCATTTAGTTCCAATACCTATTCCTGCCATAAAAATCACCTTCATTTTTTTACTTCTGTTTTTTTCGTTTAATTAGCGCCATCACTTTATCTGCCAGCTCTTCCGGCCTATTCTTCCCGGAATCCAGCTTCAAATCGAATTTTGAAATATCATAAATGTCTATTCCGTAGACTTTCAAATATCTCATCCTGTTTTCTTCATCCCTTTCCTTCACATGCTTCATTGCTTCAGAAAGCTTCATCCCGTCCCGTTTTCCAGTCCGTTCAGCCCGCACTTCCAAAGGCGCGGAAACATAAATCCGCAAATCAGCATCAAGAATCCAGGCACCGAGCCAGGTGGTTACAATGCAGTCTCCAGTTGCTTCTTCCTTTAGCAATGCATCGAACTTCTTATCAATGTTCTGGTCCTTCTCGGCCTTTTTCTGGAATTCCATCAATGAAATCCCTTCCTTTGCCGCTAAGTCCTTGAACGTAGGAGAAACGAGCTTGAATCCTGTCCGTTCAGCAAGAACTTCGCCAAGCGTGTTTTTTCCGCTTCCGGTCAGTCCAGCAATCGCAATAATCATTTCATCACTTTGCAACTGGCGTAATATTCTTTCCGCCAGGTACATTCCTTATCTTTCCCATTATGAAGGAAATCGCAAGTCCTGCCAATATTGATACGAATATGAACCACCAATAGGCTTCATTTATCCTTTTCACGTTCAGGATTGGGATTGCGAACGGCAAATCAACATAAAATCTAGTTCCGTTGTCCAAATAAGCAGTCATTGAAACCGCCTTGTCAGATTTTGCATAAATAGCTATTTCTTCCCCGGCAGTATATTTTGTTTTTGAAAGTGAAACGGAGACGGGCTCGCCTTTCTGGCCTTTGAAATATGGCTCTTCATCCCCTATTCCGTAAATGAAATAAGTCGAATTTTCGCCAACACTGTTATTTGTTTCGCCAAAAGCTTTTACTTCTACAGCCCAGGCGCCATAATTTTTGCTTTCCGGCAAATAGCATGCACTGAAAATATAATCTTTGGCAAGCTTATCGCAGCCAATCCCGTTATCAATGAGCGTTACAATGACGTCATCCTTCGTAGTCTGGTCAAAATTATTCACAACCCAGGTAAGCGCAAAGAAGAGAATCAAAACAGGAATCATCATCTTGAATTGGCCCATCATTATCTTGTTCATTTCCGGCAGCAATTCTGTCTGTTTTTTCATGAGCTCTTCTACTTTTTTCTGGTCTTTTCTCTTTGATGCTTCCTTCATCTGATCATTGAGTTCCTTGGATTTCTTTTGGAACTCTTCGGATTCTTTCCTGTTTCCGAACCTATATTGGATTTCTCTTGTCATAAAAGCGTAGATGACTGCCATTATGGTTACGAATACAGCATAAATAGTGAAGTCCATAGTATTTAGTTCTCCAGCCAAAGTTTATAAAACGCGGCTTCTGGCTTCTAAATTCGGCCCGCTAACTTTTTATTTATAGCCCGCCAATTAGTTCGCGTGGATCCCCTTTCCGAATTGTCCAAGATAATGCCTTCAGATCAAATTGACTCAGCTGTTGCAGAGAAAATTGATTCTTTCCACGGGCTTCTTACAAGAGATGTTGCACTAAAGTTAATTGCAAAGGAAAAGGGCCTGATGAAGCAGGAAGAGAAATTCGTAAAAATCAAGGAAATTGAGAAAGGAGCGAAAAATATTTCTCTTGATGCAAAAGTTGAACGCATTACGCCTGAGGCTGTTTACGCGTCAGGAAAACGCTCGCGTTCGGTGCTTTTGAAAGATGAAACCGGCGAAATATACCTCAAGCTCTGGGAAGAAGGAATTGCGTTATGCTCAAAATTAAGGATCGGTTCCACTGTCCGCGTTCGGAATGTTTATGAAAAATTCGGGGACATCAATCTCGGATACAAGGGAACGGTCGAGCATGTTTCCGGGCACCAATTTACCCCGCTGGATTCGCTTGCCGGTGCGGACGGTTCCGGGCAAGTTCGGGTTCATGTTTATGCGACCATTTCTAAGGTTAGTGGAATTTCGGGCGGGCAGTTTTCGTTCGCGATAACCGATTCGAAAAATGAGATTGACGCCTTAATAGCCGAAAGCCCGGAACGGGGAAACAAAATGGAGGAAGGCGATTTGGTAATCATAGATAATGGGAAGGTTGAAAATGGAAAGCTGGTGCTCGATTCCAATTCCCGCCTATTGCTGAAAAAACAAAAAGGAATGGTTAGCGGAAAAGTTGAGAAGCTGGAATCGGACGGAAACACGCTCTCGTTGATTGTTGGGGGCAAACCGCTTGTTTTCGACAGAACAAATGCGGAAAAATTCCTTTCTGTTTCGATTCCGGAAAATATTTCGCTCCAAACTGTTGTCGAGCTCAAGCGCGATTCAATCCTCAATTCCAACGTCAATTTACGGGTAAAAGAAGAGGGTGGAACCTTTTTAATAGCTGGTTGAGGATAGCCTATTCGATAGAGATAATCCCGAAATCGCATCCAAAGGTGAAACTATGTCCGTAATGAACCTGAAAGTTGCCGAATCTTTTCAAAACGATATTGGAAGGAACATCATCCGCATTGATTCAAAGGCAAAGAGCGAGCTTGGCGTATCAACCGGCGACACGGTAAAGTTATCCGGAAAAAAGACCGCATTGGCTATTGTTTGGCAAGCGCATCCAGACGACGAAGGGCTGGATATGGTTCGCATGGACGGCATCCTCAGACAGAATGCAGGTGTCGGGCTCGGAGATAGGGTTAAGCTCGAGCCAGCAGAAACAAAGGAAGCAAAGAAAGTCGTTTTATGTCCAAGGGAAGCCATGCGTTATTCTCCGGGCTTTGACCAATATGTGAAGAAAAGATTGGTCGGAAAGCCAATCCTCAAAGGGAATCTTATTCCAGTTGGTGTTTTCGGAACTTCCATCCCATTAGTTGTTACTCAGACGTTTCCGCAAGGAGGGATTATGGTTGCCGAGGCGACTGAATTGATAATCAAGACTGAGCCAATGAAAGACCAGCCAAGCGCTTCCAACATAACCTATGATGATATTGGCGGCATGGGAGACACAATCCCGAAAATAAGGGAGATGGTCGAGCTTCCGTTAAGACATCCGGAGTTGTTCGAAAAATTAGGAATCGAGCCGCCAAAAGGAGTTCTGCTCTACGGTTCACCGGGAACCGGAAAAACCCTGCTCGTAAAAGCGGTGGCAAACGAAGCGGATGCGAATTTCGTGCATATCGGCGGGCCGGAAATAATCGGAAAGTTCGTTGGAGAAAGCGAAGAAAGGCTAAGGAAAATTTTCAAGGATGCTGAAGAGAACGCGCCTACAATCATTTTCATTGATGAAATCGACGCTATCGCTCCAAAGAGGGAAGAAGCCTCTGGTGAAGTTGAGCGCAGGATTGTTTCTCAGCTTCTTACGCTTATGGATGGGCTCAAAGCCAGAGGCCAAATAATTGTAATCGCTGCTACGAACCGGCCGAATTCAATCGACCCTGCATTGCGAAGGCCGGGG
>JBAYGV010000029.1:0-8405 GCA_041666445.1 Candidatus Micrarchaeia archaeon
AAAGGATGCTGTTGACGGGGCGCTATCTTATCATTTTCCAGTATTCACTACGGATGAAATAATGTTCGGCGTCAGGCACAATTTTAGCAGTACATTTGAATACGACCCAGTCGCAGATGTTGAATATGCAATTCAATACTATCGTAAAAAAACCAATTATTTTAATTCTGTTGATGACCTAATTCATGCGGTTAAATTGGAAATGGGAATTGCGAACGCGGGCAGCTAATGTGCAATTCTCCCCAGCACAATAATCCAATTTATAAATAACTTCAACAACAACTAACTTATGATAGAAATAATCCAATATAACGATAAATATAAAGAATCAACAAAAGAATTCATACTAAAAATATTAATCGGGGAATTCGGTTTAGGTAATATCGAAAGGCCGGATTTGGACAATATTTCTAATATTTATCAAAAAGATAAAAGCAATTTCTGGATAGCTGTCGATAACTACCAGGTAATCGGTTCCATAGCGGTTAAAAACTACGGTAATAATAGGGCGTACCTAAAGAGGATGTACGTAGATGGCAAACATAGGGCTACTGGCTTAGCAAAGAAATTGCTTGATACTGCATTGGCGTATGCAAAAGAAGCAGGGTTTAGGGAAATATTCTTAGGGACAGTCGAAGATATGGTTGCTGCAAATAAATTCTATTCCAAAAGCGGATTTAAAAAAATAAATAAATTGCCGGATGATTTGCCTGATTTTGGAGATACGATTTTCTATAAACTAACATTGTAAATTTCCATATTAGTTACGAGTCTTTTTATTATCTTTTAGACCTTGTCATTCCTAATGAAACTGGGTATTCTTTCTTTTCAAGGCGGGGTAATCGAGCACGTCCGTGCAACCAAAGAGGCAGTAAAAGCTCTAGGAATGACTGATTCGGATTGCGAAGTTATTGAAGTTAAACGGGCGGGCGATTTCGCTTCCCTTTCCGGTTTGATTATTCCGGGCGGGGAGAGCACAACTCTTGGAAAGCTAATCGAACGGAATCAATTATGGGATGAAATCCGGACGGTTCCAAACATATTCGGGACGTGTGCAGGGGCGATAATGCTTGCAAAAAAGGTAGTCGGGCAGGAAGAAGGCGGGCAGAAGTTCCTTGAGCTAATGGATATTGAGGCCGATAGGAATGCGTATGGTTCGCAGGTTGATTCCTTTGAAGAGGAAATAGCTGCTACGCTCGGAAAACCTGACCTAAAAATAAACGCAATCTTCATCCGAGCTCCGAAAATCAAGCCACTATCCGAAAAATGCGAGGTTATCGCCACACGAACGAATGGCGAGCCAATAGCAATATCCGAACGATTAGGCAACCATTTCTATTTGGCAACTTCATTCCATCCTGAGCTGTCTACTTCTAAGCTTCACGAATATTTCCTGAAAGAAATTGCAAAAAAAGTTTAGAACAATGGCAAAACAAACGTAAGCAGCTTTCCAGACTCTTCCTGTATTGCAGCTGATGCCATTACTACTGCAGCCATTATTGCGCCTCCAATAAATAATCCGATGGCAACCGTCTGCCATTTCCCTCTCGATTCAGCAGGCTGCATCATTGACATTCCGTAAACTATGCCTGCCATGATAATCAGGATGAGCGATAAAACTCCGCCAACATTTTTGAGTGTGCCCGCAACATTGGTAAGGAATCCTTCTACGTATGCCATATTAAGACCTGTTTTATCCTACTCTTGAAACGTATAAAAAGCTTGCGATTCGTTTCTGGGGTCCGTTGCTGCTCACAACTTCGTCTTTGCAACCTTTTTCACAAAATCTACAAGCCTGTTCGAATATCCGTATTCGTTGTCATACCACGCTGATATTTTAATCAGGTTTCCGTTTGCCTTTGTAAGCTCGGAATCAACAACTGCAGAATGGGGGTTGCCAATTATATCTCGGGAAACTAATTTCTCTTCGGTATATTCCATTATACCTTTTAGTTCCTGCTGGCTTGCCCGTTTCAGTTCTTCGTTTACTTCCTCTTTTTTGGCCGCTTTCTTAAGCAATAGCGTCATGTCGTTCATTGAGCCATCCGGAACTGGCACCCTGAAAGAAACTCCGTCCATCTTTCCGCTCAGTTGCGGCAGGACTTCCCCAATCGCTTTCGCAGCACCGGTGCTTGTTGGGATTATGCTTACTGCCCCCGCACGCGCTCTTCTCCAGTCCTTTTCATGGCTTCCATCAAGTATCCTCTGGTCGTTCGTATAAGCGTGAATAGTGCTCAAGAACCCGCACTCAATCCCGAATTTAGCGTCAATGACCTTCAAAACAGGAGCCAAACAATTGGTAGTACAGGAAGCCAGTGAAATGACTTTCATTGTTTTCGCATCAAAAAGGTGGTCATTAACTCCAGGTACAATCGTTGCATCCACCCCTTTTCCTGGAGCAGAAAGCAATACATAGTTCGCCCCGGCTTTCAAATGCTTTTCCGCATCATCCCTCTTCGTGAATTCGCCAGTGCTTTCAACTACCAAATCCACTCCCAGGTCTTTCCAAGGTAGCTTCAGCGGGTCGGTTTCCCGAACCCATTTTATCGGATAGCCGTTCACTACAAAATTCCCATCTTTCTTTTCAACTGTCCCTTCAAACTTTCCGAATGTAGAATCATATTTGAACAGATGGAGGTGCATATCCATTTCGCTTCTGGTATTTATCGCAACGATGTCAAATTCTTTTCCGAGAACACCCTGGGCTACTGCCGCCCTTAAGAACATCTTTCCAATCCTTCCAAATCCGCTTATCGCTATCTTCAGCATGGCAATCCCCAATAATAAAGTTTAGTTATGATTGTCTATCGGAAAACAGCTTATTAATTCTTTTGCTCTGAATGATGCGTATTCTAATCCACTCGTATCCTATCAAGAATTGAAGGCGCAACCGCATCAAAACCCATTCCATTCAATTCAGTGGCGAATTCGGCAGTTTTATCTCCATGGATGCAGATTATTTTCTCCGGGTTTGTTTTCTTTATCAGTTTCATTATGTCCGATTTCCCTCCATGGGCCGAAAAATCAAAGTATTCGACTGGCAAATCAACTGTAAGCATATTTCCTTCAATCATCAGTTGGCCTTCGTTCAATAGCCGCCATCCGTTCGTTCCTTCAACGTTATACCCAGTGAATATTATTTTCGAATCAGGATTCAGGTTGGTTAAATACCTGAGAGCTGGCCCGCCTTCAAGCATCCCTGCAGATGAGATTATGACGCCCGGTTCGTTGGTTGCATCCATTCTTTCTTCCGGCCCGTTTACCCTATGGATTGTTTCCACATCCTTGCGGAACCCGCTTGCATCCTTTATCATGTCCGGATATTTCATGTAAACCGAAGTTATCGCCTTTCCCATGCCGTCAAGATAAACAGGGACTTTTTTGTTGTACGCCCTTACCAATCGTATTAATTCCTGGCTTCTTCCAAGTGCAAATGCCGGCAATAAGACAGTTCCGCCATCCTTTATTGTTTCCTTTATCTCATCAGCCAGCTGTTGCTCGGTTTTTTTCCTGTCTGGATGTTCTCGCATTGCATAGGTGCAATCTACCATAAGCACGTCAACTTCTTCGTTATATTTTGCGCCCCTGTGCATCCGCGTATCTTCCCCCTTGAAATCTCCGGTGTAGAGCAATTTCTTTCCATTATGCTCCATTTCTATCATTACTGCGCCTGCAATATGCCCGGCATCAAACATTTTTACATTTGTCTTTCCGGTTGACATCGTCCGGTTTGTTACGGCAGGAATCCAATACTTCAATGCCTTGTTATAATGGGTTAAATCATAGGGCAGTTTTCCCTCCATTATTTTCATCGAGTCGGCAAGCAGCAATTCGATTAAATCGTGGGTTGCTGGTGTTCCTAGCCATTTTGTTTTCGAAAACGTATAGAGAAAAGGAAGGTTTCCGCTATGGTCAAGGTGCGCATGGCTTAGAATCATCAAATCCAAGTTTTCCTTGAACGCTTCCGGGAATTTTGGCTGGCCGCTCTTGTCAAATATTTTTATCCCATAGTCAAGAAGGATTGTTTTGTCGGTTTTTACTATGAATGCGCTTCTTCCGACCTCACCGCTAGCTCCAAGGCAGGTTATGTCAAAGGCCATGGGCGTTACACGCAAAGAAAGCATTTTAACCTTCCATTCCACATCAATATTAGCAATCCTGCCATGGTGGAGCATAAATGAAAATTCCATACGAAGAATTATTTTTCCGGAATAGGGGGACGCTCTCTGCAAAAGAGCAATCAAAGTTGAAGAAAGCACGCGTAGCGATAGTCGGGCTTGGGGGCACGGGCGGGTTTGCTCTTGAGAATTTAGTCCGGGTCGGGGTTGAAAATTTTGTTTTGTTCGATTCCGACCGTTTCGAGCTGTCCAACTCCAACCGCCAGCTATTATGTTCGATAAGAATGATTGACAAATGGAAAACCGGAGCTGCAGCCAGAAGGCTTAAGGGAATAAACCCGAACGTTAAAGTTCGTACGCATGTCCAAGCATTCGATTCCAATGCGCGCAGCAAAATTTCAGATTGCGATTTTGTACTCGACTGTTCGGACAATATAGAAACCCGCCTGGCAATATCCTCTGCCTGTTCCCGCCTGAGGATCCCATTCGTTTTCTGTTCAGCATCATTCTCAAGGGGAATGGTCTCGGTTTTCCTTCCAAATAAGAAGTTCGGCTCGGTTTTTCATTTCCCGTCAGATAATTCAAAAGCTACGTTCAAAACCGCACCGAAATCCTGCAGCAGCGTAATCTGCCCTGCACCAGCAATTTCCGGAACTCTTGCGGCTTCCCAGGCCATAAATTTCCTAATTGGAAAGCCATTCGTCAAAGCCCCGGAATTCATCTTCTTCAATCTATTCTCAAAGGAATTGCTATGGAAAAAAAGAATCTAGATTTCTGCACCGTTGAGCCATGCGCAAGCTCCAATGCATTTGAAATAAAATTCAAGAGCGGAAAAATAGACTTGAACAGGGTTGCTCTTGGCGAAGTCCTTGCAAAAACCCCTGCCGTTTTAATTTGTAAATTCGAAGGAAAAGGCATTAGCATCTATGCAAGCGGTCGGATTATGATAAAGGGGATTAATAAGCAGGAAGCGGATAAATTTTCAGAAGAAATCGTTTCGAGCCTTAGGGCTTCGGGTGCTTTGGAATGAAAATCGACTTTCACGTCCATACGAAATACTCCATTGATTCGCTTTCCGACCCGGCAAAAGTTGCCAGGATTTGCGAGCGTGCCGGAGTAATCCCTGCAATTGCAGACCACAACAACATTCGTGCGCATGCAGAACTGCGTTCGATTGGAGCAAAATTCATTCCAGCCGAGGAAATATCAACCTCACACGGAGACCTAATCGCACTTTTCATAAGCGAACCGATAGCAAAGAAAACTCATTTTCTGGATGCAATCGACCAGATAAAAGCGCAGGGTGGACTAGCCTATCTTCCGCATATGTTCGACACTTCAAGGAGCGGGATTGGCAGGAACAAAATGGCTCTACGGGCGGATATAATCGAAACTTTCAATGGCAGAAGCATTTGGAACAATGCCAATAGGCTGGCAGATGAATTTGCAGAAGAGAACAAAAAGCCAAAGGCTGCAGGTTCTGATGCACATTTCACGTTTGAGCTTGGAAAAACATTTACTGAAATTGAAGATTGCGAGCTTGAGCCAAAGCCATTGCTGAAAGCATTGAAAAAATCAAAATTGCATTGCCATTACTCCCCGTTTTACCTGAAGGGGATAACCTATGCGGCAGTAGCATATAAGAAATTGTTCAGGAAAGTTTAGGCCGTTCTTCTAGTCACATTTCCATGGTTTCTTGTTAATCCGCAGTTCCTTCCTAATTTAGTTGCAAAAGGGCCGGTAATTGGCAAAATTTCGATTGCTGACATCTCAATCCCAATTGTCCTAAAAAGCACCCTGAGCTTGTGACTAGATCCCAATTTTGCTTCCATAAATGTTTTATCGTGCGGTCTATTCATGGCCCCTAAAATTATGCTTCTTTTTATCTCATCTGGAACAGCTTGACTGTACATAATCTGTTTGAATTGCAAGTATTCAGTTCGGCCTACGGATGGGCGGTCCGTTATTTTGCCAACTTCATAAAAATAACTGTGCCAGATATCAGCATAGCCTCTTATCACTGTTTGCCCAACTAGTGTTAATTCTGGCCAATTTTGGTCCCTGATTAAGCCTTGAATATTGGAAATAGCATCTTTTTTGGTTCTCGTCATTCAAATCACGCAATTATCTTTCCCGGGGGTTTTTGTGTAATCCCTGTTTTTTGCCGCTGGGGCTCCATCATCCGTTTCATGTCGAGTTCAATTCTTACGTTTGCCAATGCAGCAAGCCGCAAAATTTCTGTCCTTTCCGAAGCCCTGCAGTCAAGGCCTTCCATATATTGCCTCAAAAGCGAAACCATTCCAGTTATGTGAAATGCCTGGATCATTCCTTTCTTTATTGACTCGTCTAATCTCTTATCCGTCAATCCTTTTACAATCTCTAAAAAAATTCTTCCCGCTTCCCCGGAATTCCCATTTTCAAAGGTAAATCCAAATGGAATGTCCAGCAATCTTTCCAAATCTTTCTTGTATTCCTTTATTACTTGCAGCATTCCTTTTACGTTTTCTAGAAATTTGTTGCCAATAAAGCCATCTGCGTTTATCCCTCCCATACGGGCTATCGCTTCAGTAACTCTTCCTTCCAAATATCCGTATCTATCCATAGGAAAGGTTATGTTACAGAATGTTTATAAACAAGACTATTACAGCTAAAACCACTCATCCATTCTTCTTTGCGAGCCTTTCTCCTTGCTTGCCGCTTCAATTTTTTCAAGCGTGCTCTCAATCCGTTCTGGTGCAAAATCATGCTCGTCAACCAATATTTTCCTTACAGAATCCACATTTACTTTCCCAAAAATCAGCTTTTCTGGTTTTGTATACGGCGGCTTAATGAAAAATTCGTAAATCTCTTGAATGTCTTCTGGAAAATCTGAATTGAGCCTTGCCTTTACATAGCTGCAAAGGTGTTCGAGGGTTTTTGCTTCTTTGACAATTTTAAGCGCTTTTTTCGGGCCGATTCCATATATTCCTTCATTGAAATCCGTTCCGATAAGCAATCCCATAAGTACAAGCTGTTCCCGATTAATATCCAGCGAACGCAATGTTTCATCAAGAATTATCTCTTCTGGCTCTACAAGAACATATCTGTCCTGGCGCGGTATTTTTCTTTTCCCAGTTATCGATACGTTTCTTATGAGCAATGGCGAGCCAAATAATAGCGAATCATAATCCTGGGATGCGGATGCGTAGGCAATTCCTTCACGGACCATTACGGCGGCCTGTGCTTCACCCTCACTTGGAGCCTGGACAACCGGTATTCCCAATGCTTCAAGCAGTTTCTTGCTTTCAACAACCATTTCCGGAGTCAACCGTGCGGTTGCCTTTGCGAATTTTTTTGCATCTTCCGGGCGTTCCTCTTCCAATGCAAGTTTCCATTTCGCTTCTGCCTCTTTTTTCGCTTCCATCCTTGCCTGCTGTGTCCGCCTTTTGAATGCCGGGGCCTTTCCGTCAAAAACATAAACCGGCCGTACTCCGTTTTCCAATAATCTTGCGTTACGGTAAAGCAATCCCGAAAGATGGCCGGTTATCCGTCCTTTGTAATCCATCAATGGCGTCCCGTCTTCCTGGCGTATCGAAGAAAGAAACTGATAAAGAGTATTGAATGCGTCTATGGCAACTATCCGCCCGCCCATTTTTTCTAGCGACATCGGATGCTTTATTGCCAAATCGCCTAAGTCAACGCCCATAATTCAACCTTTTCATTGTAATTAGTTTGGCATAATATAAATAAGTTGTTTTTACGCGTAAAACCACAATTGTAAACATTTAAAAATATGAACATGCAATTTAGTTATGCAATAAACTATCGCTTAGTTGTGATTGAACTATGAACCGTTTCAAAATTGCTGCAGTTGCCGTTTCGCTTGCCTTGGCTGGTTGTGCGTCTAGCCAAAAAACCCAGTTTGATAATCGCCCATCTATTCAAGAACCAAGAGCTGGTTCAGTTTTGCATAGATTAGATGCGAATAAGACCTATCTTGTACTAATTTCAAAGTACTGGGACATAATGCGCATCTCGGCTGCTGCTGGTTTTTCCGGGCACTTTGGCCACATAGAATTAATTCATAATGGGCAAGTATTTGGATGTCGACCTCCCAAATGTGCAGAAATAAGCATCGATACCTTGGAAAAAATATTCGCCGGAATAGCATATGAAATAAGAGAAGTTTCGGTAACCGGGAATCAAAGCAATGCGGTAGATTGGTTTCGCGCCAAAGTAGAAGGTACTCCCTATGGTTTATACGCGAACAATTGCACCAGCGTTCTCATGGTGCTTTACACTAAGACT
>JBAYGV010000030.1:0-8178 GCA_041666445.1 Candidatus Micrarchaeia archaeon
CACAAAAGCACTAGCTTAGATTCGATGGTGATGCGGGAACGGGAGTCTTTTCCCATTGGGCCTGCCCGCCAACTTGCAGATAGGCTGTGCCAAGCGCACATCGATTCTGTTCTTTCCGATGCAATCGCAGGGAATAAATTGGATGTAATAGGCCACGCGATAGATTTCCTCAGGATCGATCCGAATTCAAGGACCAGCGCCAATGTCCCATTGCTTATTCTTGCCATAAAGAGCGGGGCGCATAGCTCATTCAAAAAGCTTCTAGATAAAAATGCTGATCCGGCCATGGCGTATGAAAACCGAACTGCCATGGACTTGGCATTGGAAATGGGGGATAGGCGGGGCGAGGATTTTGCTAAAAGAATTCTCGAAACCCATTTCATACTTAGTGCGGCAAATGTTGATCGGGCTACCAATTGGGTTTCTCTGGCAGAACCATTCGGGCGCAATTTCATTGAGCAGGCACTTTCAATGAAAGCTCCGGCAATCCAGGGTTCTGCAATCCCGTGTTTCAGGGAACTTTCAGCAATGGTTGGCGCTCCCCTGGCGCTTATGCTGTTTAGGATGAATATCTATTCTTCCGATGGCCAGACTGGCGACCGCTCCCAGGCCCTTAAATCAGTTTCTTTTGGTCCGTTGTTTTCCAAAGATGTTGCAGGCTTATCTTTGGCTAAGGATTATTTAGCAATGGCCGGGCGAATTTCAAAATTCAGCTCCCATTTGCATGCCCTCTATAATTTATTCAACAAAGCAATGGGCGATAGGCATGCTTATCCAGAATCAGAAGTCAATTCAAGGGCATTTAACGTGCTGCTTTCTCTTTTCGACAGTGAAAAGGTCAAGTCGAAAACACTGGTTGAATGGGCAACAAAAGAGCTTATTTCTCTAGACGCGGTAAGCAAGGCAGAAATCGAATTAATGAGAAATTCCAAAGAATTTGCCAATCACGTTTGCAAGGGCCATTCCATAGAAGATATTTTTCAATCCCATCAATCTACTGCAGCAGTAACTGCTCAAAAAGCTTCGCTTAAGCCAAGGCAGCCGATTAATACGAATCCGCCGTCCATATGGACTATCTATGCTCTTTCTGCCGGGGTGCTTGCAACCGCCATTTTGCTTGCCTTTCTTTCGCTTAATGTGAACCGGGAAGTGCGAGAAAGAGAACAAAATCGGGGGTATAACGCTCCAGCCGTAGTTGATGCTGCTAGAAAAGATGCTGTTCCAAAGCATTCTGAACTTATCGTAACTAACACTCTTGCGCGCCCGGAACCAAAAAAAGTCACAAACGCTCCGGACATTTCAGAAGAAGCCGTTGCATCTGTGGATGCTGGAAAGGGTGCCGAGCGCGATTCCGGGGCTGTCACAGCTGCTGGAAAAGATGCTGGAAATGGAGTAAAAAAAGACGTTTCTGAAGACGACCAGAAAAAAATGCTTACAGAAAAATTACTAGCTTCAATCCGAAATGGAAAAATAGTTGATGCGTTCAATGCGATTGTGGTGGATGGCGCATCCTATGGTACCGATAACGATGTGCAAAATGCAATACTGTCCAGGCTTGGCGTAAAACGAAGCGATGGTTATTTTTCACAATCTGTTTTGCCAGATGGCCTTCCATTCATATGGACTCGTGATTTTTATTTGATGCAGGAAATCGGGGCGTCCGCCCACACCCGGGCAGATTTCAGGAGGCTCCGTCCATTGCTTTTAGAAGTATATAATTCTACGGACTCTCTCGGGCCGCAAAACACTGCAAAAGCTTTGGAATACGCTAACCAATTGGCAAGCGGGGAAAGCGTAAATCTTTCAAGAGACCAATTTCCTTACCTAATTATTTGCCTTGGGAAACTGGCCGGGGCAGAAGGAAGACTTGCCACGGATAATGAACTCATAGATGCATTTGCGCATTCGACAAGCAGCGGGAATAAAGATGCGCCCAAGGCGCTCATTTCGCTCAGTACGCCCGATTTGCTTTTGACGTTGGATGCCAAATACGCGGCAAAATTCGAAGACGAAGAAAAAACAAGGGCAACGGCAGCCAAGGCAGCCGAAGAGAGGCAGAGGGCACAAGCATGGCTGGATGCTCAATTGGGGGCTGCCGGAACCGCAATCCCAGAAACTGCAAAAGAAATTCAGGGGAGGGTTAAGGCCCAATTGGCAGGAGTCGCAGAAGCTGCAACCGAATTGGAAGTTCAAATTCATGAAACGGTAAGGGCAGCAGAAATCGAAAGATTCCGGCTTGAAGAAGCTGCAAGGCTAAGAATAGAAAGCAATGCCTATGCAGCAAAATTGGAGAGGGAAAGAGCTGCAGAAGACGCGGCAAGGCTGGAGGGAGAAAAAGCAGCTGCGCAGAAAGCTGAGGAAGAAAAAAAACTTGATGCGGAACGGAAAGCTGCAAGTGAACAAGCAAAAGCAAAGATGCGAGAAAAAACCGCCATCCGAATTAATGCGGGCGGCCAGGAAAACCAAGCCCAAATGACAAAAGCTGCTGCGGATAGGCTCCGTAGCCCGCTGCCGCCAAACCCGAGCAGTTTAAGCGGCTGCAAACAAACTGAATTTGGCATGGTTTGCAAAGTTCAAAGGTAAGCAATTGCTATTAAATATTACCGCATAATGGTATGTGAGGTGTAAGAGATGTGTCCGGAAGCATATGATAGGGCAGAAAAGATAAATGAGGCAGAATTCAAAGTTTGTTTTTCGAACGAAGTGAATTTCAAAAAACTGCTGGAACGGGGAGATCTTTATGGGCCTCGCCCAAATTTCATGCTTATCCGTAGCGACATTAACGGGACGGAAGAGAAGTCAAGAACAAAAATTCCGGACGAAGTTATCAAAAACATTCTCAATATTGCATTCAGAAATCAAGGTTCTGAGGATTTCGAATCGTCATTCAAGAAGGAGGTTTCCGAATATCTTTTGTCAAAAAAAGGCAGCCTGAGCGGCTTAATCGGAGTGCCCCTGCGGAGGGAAGACCTCGGTATCATTGCGAACCAGCTCACCTCGGCATTCTATGATTTTGCAAAAGACCTTACCACTTCGAAAGGCGTAATAGAGGTAATGGCATCGGGAGGTTTCCATCAGAATGTCGGGATTCAAAGCATGAAATATGAAAGCGTAGATTCCGGCATGTCGGTAATGTTTGTCCAGCTGCTTTACAATACCCTTAAGCTCGAGGGGAAATTGGACGGTGCGGGATTAAGGGATATACATGATAGGAAAGCATCCCAGCCCGGCTTGCTTGCAATAGACGGGATTGTCGGCCAACATACTCTTGATGCGATATTCAATCTAAATAAAATAAGCAATGTCGTTAATGACAAAATACTCACAATCAAGGTAATCCAGAACCTTTACAAAGAATATTACGGGCATGAAGGAATTTTTAGCAGGGGCTTGGATTCGGTCGTAGGGCGCAAGGTTGAGCCCACCCCCGCAGCAGTACCTGCTGCCCCAGCTGAGGCTACTGTTTCAGAACAGGAAGCTGCAGTTAATGAGCTTGGCCGCCTACAGGAAATTCTTGATGTCTGCCGAGAAAAATTAGGAAAAATCAGCCCAAAAGGCCTATCCCGGGAGGACAATCAAATTCGTTCTAATTACCAGAAGTTGCACGTAATTATCAGTACTGATATTACCGATGTGAGGGATGAAATACGGAAGGGATTTGACCGTGGAAAAGCCAGCATCAATTCCAACATCGCGGATATCCGCAAGAATGCAAACGATCTTCTTGCCAGTATTAAGGCGTTTGAAACAACCGTGTTAACTAGCAAAAAATCTGGGCCATTGCCAGTGAGAGAACCTGCAAAAGCAGAACCTGCAGTTGCGCCAGCTGAGGCGGAAGCCGTAGCGCCGGTAGCAAAAGTACAACCCTCTCTACCCGCCACGCCGGCAGCCCGGGAAACTGCCGAACAGGAGCTGTCGAGAGCATTTGTCCTGGCATTCAATGAAACAAATGCGAATGTGGAAACTGTAGCGTCCTTCCAGGCGCTTTTGGGTAATATAAATCAGTCCCCTTCAAATAAGCAAAAACTCCAGGATTTGAACTCATCATTAGCTGTTTTGCTTGAGCAGGCAAATCAGGTGCAAACCCGCATTTCCAGCCTCCCTGCTTCGGACCGGACCAGAGAAAATTTAATCCTGATTTCGGAATCCATTGAAGCGCATAAGCGTGCAATAGAAACTATTGCCCCCCAAATTCAGGAGCTTAATTGGGTTAATGAAGGAAGAGAAAAATATACTCCCTACCTCCAATCGCTAAGGGCAGAATTTACTCGGTTGTCGGAACGAATAGACGGGCTTCCTGCCGATTTTGGCAAGCGAGATTTGATTTCACTTGCTGCCGATTATCGTAGTGCACTGGAAAAAAGCGAACGTGGTTTAGCAAGCGATATTCCGGCAGATGTTCGGAGTGTTATGAACGCTTATGATGTTTCTATTCCTGCTGCTGCCTATTATGCCGACCTGCATGCTAAGACAGAACGAATAGAGACGCTTGGCCCGCTCTACGATAGGGTGCGCCAATTGGATGCAATTTATAGCCGGTTGCGTCAGGCTAAGGATTCGAGAGTTCCTGACCAAAGAAAAGAGATTGATAAGCTAAACGAGGATTTTGAAACTCCGCTCAAGAATTTGTATCGCCAATTTTCCAGATACAAGGATACGGGAGAAGGGGATCTGGAGCAGATGGAACGTTCCATAGAAGGGCTCGAGAAAAAACAGCTTCCGAAGGTTGAGCCTACTGAAAGTCTATCCGAAAAAATTGCCCCGTTGCAATCCCGTGCAGATGCTTTAACAGGGACGGCAGTAGACGGCCTTACTTTGAAGGATGGTATTCTCCCGGCAATTGAATCCTACAGCAAAACAGGAAAAGGGGATTTGGCAGCAATTGAGAAATCCATTGCAGGGCTTGAAGCCGAACTGGCAAGACTAAAACAAGCGTCAGCAGTTGCAAAGCCAGCTGCTCCCGAAGCAGCGCCAAAACAGAGGGAAGCCGATAGGGGCAGCCCTGTAGCTTCTGCTCAAACTGAATCTTCAAAGTATTCCAACGATTACAGGAAAAAAGTGCAGCAAATTTATGATGATTTTATTGCCAACCCTGAGGAAGGCACGCCGCAGCTTACCGACCTGTCGGATGGCGGTATTGCTATGGCAAACAAGGCTGTAATCCGCCATCTTCTAATGAATGGCTACCTTTCCTACCAAGGTGAAACCGGTGAAGTCCTAAGTTCAAATCGAAACAAATTCCAGTCTGCAGTCCAAGATTTTTCAAAAGGGCCTGCCCCGTTAAGTTCCAGATCCGTTAAGGATGCAATCGATGAACGCTACGATTACCTCGGCAGACTTTCACAAGACGAATCCGATTCGGGCGGGATGGTTATCCAGCCAACACAGGCCAAATCCGGGGCAGTAGTTTTTGACCCTAAGGAGCACAGGGCCGCAATCGGGGACAGATGGGGCACTTTGAACAACGATATGGTTGATTATAAAAAGCAGGTAGACTTGCTTATCCAAAACCCGCTTCTATCCCGTGAAGATACGGCCGATGCCAAGTTAATGAAACAAGAACTAACGACATTGGAAACTAAGCTGGCCCAGGTAAGGGCGAGTTACCAAGCTGCGGGAACGTATACTGAAGGAAGGTATGACGAAGATGATGCTGCACTGGATGAAGTTTCGAAAGGCCGCGCCGGCCAGAACGGTTTCCGTGGCATTACTGGAATCGGGACCCGAATTCAGGAATTAAATGAGAAGATTAAGCAGCAAAAGGATGATTTGCGCCAGCAAGAGCAAAAGTCAACGCAATTCAATCCGGGATTGGAATCCCAACGCCTGGTAAACCTGGCTGCGGACATAGAGAAAAATCCTAAATATGGCAGCCTTCCAAAAGATTATTATGCTGCAATAAAAGCTGCTTGCAAGGGGTTAACTCAGCAATCAACTGAAGAGCAAGTGAAAGCCGCCCAGGCAACCGTTAAACTGGTGGAACGGGCGCGCGATGACTTGTACAAATGGAGAGAGCTGGACAAAGAATTCAAAAAATTATATCTACATGTGAATCCTTTGTATTTGCCTATTGCAAATAAAATGTCAAGTGCAGCAGATAAGCTTGAAACTCATAATGCGGCTTTTCTTCCATTTATCGGCCAACCAAAACTCGTAGAAGAAAATCTTAGCATTTGTGAAGCTGCAATGGGAGATGCAAAAGCTGCGGTGGAAGCGGAGAAAAAGAAACCTGAAGCCCCCAAAGCAAAGAAGAAACCAGACTGGGAAAACGATGTGGGAACTTTCTAGGCATAATCTTGCCTGAAGCAGATTTCGGTGCATCTCTAGCAGTTCTGTGACTCACGCTTAAATATCTTTCCCACCACATTTATTCATTATTGCATCGCAAATCTGTTAATCTGCAAGTTTGCTGTGGCAAACTTGTCTGATACATTTTTCTATGAAAAATGTACATTTGCGATAGCTAAAAATTTTCGGGAAAATTTTTATGGGAGCGATCAGAAGAATTGTTGCCTTAGCCTTACCTCTATTCCTAGCTGTGAAGCTGGCATCCGCCGAACCCCTAACGGAACCTTTAAATAGTCGAAATGAGCGTTTATCTCTATTAGGTGTCACCATGAGCCGTCCTGTTTATGCCCCCGAACCCAGTTCTGGAAGTGCAACAATAGACATACTTGCGCAAAGGCAAGAGTTGGGGACAAAACTCCAGCATCTCACCGATGACTCCCTTCTATTCCCCAGGGGTGTCCTTTCCCGTTCGCAGGATTTTTTCAGCCGGGATTTGAACAAGAATACTCGTTTCCTATTGTCGAAAATTGGCGAGCTTCCAAGCGGCCAGGACATGGTAAGGCAAGCGCTGGAAAAAATACAAAGAGGAACAGCGCAAGAAAGGGATTTTGGGATTGCAGTGCTTGGCCTGGCGTATGCTTATTCTACGCTTACTGATAATTATTCTGAAATTGCGCCTGCGAGCCGGACAAAAATAGACCTTGCGTTTGAATTGGCAAACGATACCGGAATACGTTCTGTGCGAAGTGCTGCAATCGTTCCGGTTGCTCCAGCCGTAGTTGACATTTCCCAGCCCCCGGCGTTCCTTACTCCAACGGTATTGGCAGTTAAGGAGCCGTTGAAATCCGTCCTCGAGCAATTGAAAGATTTGTATGTGCACGGTGGCGTTGGCGACGAAGATCAAACTTACTGGTTTAGGACTATGCTCCACGACCCGGCAGTCCAGGATAAAATAACGCAGATGTGCGCGCAAAATTATTATCTTGGCGCATTGGAAATTGTCAGCAGGATAAAAAATAACGTTCTTCGCGATTACACGGAAGCAGGAAAAGATGCAAGGAAAAAGGCAGAAACTAAAATTTCTGTTCTAAAAGATGCAAACACTTTATTCAGCGAGCTTCAGTCCGATCCATCTACCCGCCTTTTATTCGAAGTCAAAGAAAGGCTTAGCGGAGTAAAAGATAAGCTTGTCCAGCTTGATGCTCTGCTCCAAGGATCGTTTACGGTAGAAGAAAAAACAAAATATGAAGATCAGAAACAAAGCCTTCAAGAAGAGCTAGGTGCAATCAATCGTTCACTAACTGATATGGGTTTCAGGAACGGGACGGTTTACGAAAAATGGAATTCGTTCATTTCATTCAACCAGGCGCTCCAGCTTAATTTGCTTGCAGGCGACTTTGATGCGATTGCGGAAATGCTCTGTTCTAACCATCCAAATACGCTAAAAGAATACGCGATAGGCGCAATAAATTCCTACAACAAAAGCCTTGGATTCATGGGCGAAACGCTCGACCCTGCCAACGTTAACAGCGCAATAGAAAAGCTTAGGGAAGTGAAATCCAATTACGACGGTGCTGTCCAGGCAGGAAGGCAGCTTTGGGCAAACATTTACGGGGCAAATATCGGTGCGATACGGACAAATCTTACCTCTTCCGGAGACCCGATAACGAGGGCTATGTTCGAACGTTCGGGCCAATTGGATTTCATGGCAGCCAGAAGATTTTTAGGAGTAAATCAGGCAATGCAGGAAAGCGGGCTTGCGGGCCCGACTGGCATTCCGGAAAACATTTCAAAACTCATTCTTCATTCAGTCGCAGATCTAAATGCATTAAACCCGCTTCTTGTTCCGGCTTATTTTGCAGCAGTTGAAAATCTTGCAAGATTAAGCAG
>JBAYGV010000031.1:0-8048 GCA_041666445.1 Candidatus Micrarchaeia archaeon
ATTGCCTGCTTGACAAATCCGTAAATACTGGATATTACATACTGGACCTAACCTACTACGAAATTGGAAACGTAGTTTTGAAGCACCTAAAAAAACTCAAGACAATAGATGAGGAACAGGCAAATTCTCTAATAGACATAACAGGCAATTGGAATAACGTTTTATTCGTACAGAGAAATGATTTACAAGAAATTTTCAAGATTGCTTCGAAATTGGAAATTACCTATTACGACGCAACCTATGTATATTTTACAAAGAAACATAATGCAGCATTGAAAACTTCAGACAAGGAACTTTATGAAAAGTCAAAGAAATTTTGCAGGGTTGAATTGATGAGTATTTGAGCTGAAGGTTGGTGGCCGAGATGACTGAAACAGAAGAAGAAAGAATTAAGCGCATAAAGAAAAACATAGAACTGGCAGCCCCAGGAATAAGAAAAATAGGAATGAAACAAATAGTAGCAGACATTCGGAAAATGAGGAATGAACGATAAAGAAAAAAATTATGGTAAAAGACCATTAGCCCTTGCAAGCGCAATAAGCGAATCAACTTTTGCCTGCGGCCCTTCAAATTCTGCAACAAATTTACCGTCTCTGGTCAACACAAGCAAATCATTATTTGGAGCTTCTGCCACCAATGGAAATTTTCTGGAAGGCTCGCGATTGAGATAGGCAGTAAAAATTGTTCCATCAGTATAAAATGCAACTGGAGCACCGACCAAGATAAGACCGGCAGCTGCAGAAGAACAAATATTAGCATTGAGAATATCATCTCCAAATGGAGAACTAAGTATAGCATCTCTAGAAGGAATTGCAATTCGAGCCAGGCTACCCCTCAAGTCTAAAAATAATTCATTAACGCTTGCCATATCTTCGTCATTACGTATCGGCTCCCCAGTAATTTTAGATAACGGCAATAGGGGAGTTCCGTCCGGAGCAAAACCATGATCACGGGTTAGCAAAGTATCTTTAAGATGTGCATGCTCATCATCAAGCTTTACGATAACCGTTTTCTTTGCTCCGCCAAATCTGCACTCTGATTCTACATGCTTTCCAATTGGTTTTCCAGAAGCGCCAATAACTGCCATGGTTCCTAAGAACAACGGAATGCCCATCTCTTTTGGGGGACTACGTGAAAATGCAATTAGTGCAAGAGCACCAGTACTATCAATAAGGTCATCCTTAGGAGAACCAGAAGCTGTAGATTTAGAACGCACGCTAGGTTTACGTACTTGAAAACTCTGACGCAATTCGACAAAAAAGTCTTTTGTAACGAGTTTACCTCCTGCAACATTGGAGCGGTGTACTGCTTCAAGCCAAGTGTGGCTCCCAAATGAACTGTATCTTTTTTCAGCAAATGCAAATGTCATAAATTCACCTTCTTACATAATTAACTATACTCCAATTTAAAAACCTTTTTTTCTATAAAAACAAACAACCCCGGAGTTCCAACTGGGTTACGATTATTTTTCATCTACTTTTATTGATGCCTCCCCAGTAAGCTCATTTGCATAAACAGTAAACGGTCCGTAGCTATCCGGAAAATAAAGCCATAACTTTAAACCCACGTCCGCCCAGGAAGGGGCAGAGATTAGAAAAATGAGGAATGAACGATAATTATTCAGGAGTTCTGATTTTTATTCCGGCTTCTCCAGTAAGCTCATTGGCGTAAAAAGTCAACGGGGTATTCGGATTTTGTTTGAGCCAATATTCCCATTCTGGCGCGATAACTACCGGAACTCCAGCTTCGCGGAATATGCCGCCACCATGGGAAGTAAGTCCAGTCAGATGGAGACGTGAAGTATCAACCACTGCAGCTGCTCTTGCAAACAACGGGAACGCAGCTATGAATTCTCCATATGATAAACCTTGCATAAACCCATACACCAGTTTTCCTGCAAATTTGGCTGGATTGCCGCAACCCTGAGCATTAGAAGCAAGGTCAACTATGGAAAACTGTGCTGCACCATCGCAGGATACAGCTCCGCTGCCAACAACATAACCTGGTTTCTTTAGATGAATAAAATCAGTTGGAACTTGGACTTCTTTCCATTCATGTTTCGCTAGCTGGACGGCCGCCCAAAGATTATCATTGAAGTTTGTCATTTTCAGCTCGAAATACAAGTCAGCCCCGACGCGCTTGGCAGCATCAATTAATTCCGGGACAATTTCAAGAAGTTTGGCATTAAGTGTGGATAAATTGTAGAAGCTTCCGCTTTCAATCAAATCATTCAAACCAACAAGAGATATTTGGCCTTGTGCAAGGTCAAACACCCGAACTGAAACGTTATTTGGTTTATATGGTTTAACTAAATTATTTGAAACGAGCATTATTGAAGATGCTGTTTCTGCATCAAAACCATAGGCTGCCCTTGCAGTTACTTCGTCATGCGCAACATTAGTAAAGCCAACTAGGGAGAGTGGAGAACTGAGATATTTTTCTTTTCCATCAACAATACCCTGGGCAGGCATGAACTGGATTCCAATTCCATGCTCCATTGATAGCCTTTTTTTGAATGCGTTCGGAACCGGATAAAATTGGGAAATAAGAATCTCTGAAAGTATGCCTAGGAAAGTTTCAAAATCCTTAACGGTTGCCAATATTGAGGAAAACGCGCCGATTCCTTTTGCAGTCCGTTCATCAGAACGGGAAACCATCGGGATTTCACTTACTAATCCAAAAATTTCAGAAAGAACAGCTAATTCTTTGGAAAATGATATTGATTCTGGAACAGGCACGCATGTTTCTTTTGGGTCACCCGAAGTAACCCGCCTTATTGCAGGACGAAAACGCGAGGATAGCCGATAAAGCTCCAATTGCTTTGGAGTAAAAAAAATCCTCAGCAAATTTCCATCCTCGCTCAATATCCCGTTTCTCACTAAAGCATCATGGAAAAATTCAATTGGAAGAGAAATGTGGTGCGGAACGAAAATATTTTTTCCCATATGCGGCCCGAGCTCAAGCAATCCTTCTGTTTTGGCCCCAAACTTGCCGGTTCCGAAGCGGACGGTTTCGTTTAATTGTTCTAATCGCAAAGCCATTGGTAATCCTCTTTAAATTACACCAATATAAACAATATTAACAAATGTTTAAATATGATGGTGTTGCTCTATAAGCATGGCACTATCCGACGTAGACATAAGAAGAATGATGAATGAGGGAAAAATAAAGATTAAACCATTCAAGCCAGAGCAATTAGGCTCGGCATCCGTAGACCTAACCCTATCGAACGAATGGTGGTTTTTCAAAAAATCATTCATTGAAAAGCAGGTTGACCTGGCTAAAGTCGGCTTCAAGCAGGCAACGGAAAAAGTAATCGCAAATACCGTAATCCTATTGCCGGGCCAAATGTGCCTTGGGAAAACAGCAGAAAAGATAACGCTCGGGCCAGACGTAATTGGGCAATTGGAAGGAAGGAGCAGGTTCGCAAGGATGGGCCTGGCAGTCCATGTAACCTCGGCGATAGTGCAGCCGGGAAGCGACAACCATCAGGTATTGGAAATAGTAAACTTCGCGCCATTCAGCGTTGTCCTTCACAAAGGAATGAAAATTTCGCAGGTGTTATTCGATGAAACAAAAACCAAAAGCAGCAAGCCGTACAAAAAGTTCGGCAAAATCGCAAGAGTCCAGTAAAGTTCCGTTCGTACAAAAAAAATATCCGGAACCTGAAAACGTACTTCCCGAACCAGACTCAGTCAAACCAAAATATGGCATTGGCAAGGACATTATCAATGTAGGAATAATCACCGTAGTTATATTCCTTATTATCATGGTTGTTTCCGCCTACGTTCTCGGCCCGCAAATCAAGGAGCAGAGCCAGATTTACATAAAGGAAGAATTATTGAAAAAAGCAAACATGACGCTTAATTCCGGGGAGATTTACGTTTACGAATATTCTGCAGGGAACGAAAGCAATAACCTAACTTATCAATTAAGCGGAAGCGCAGGATGCATAAAAATAGACGTGCTTGAAGTAAGCGGAACCGGAGTCAGCTGTGTAAAAAAGGATGGAACCGACATGGGCGGCTCAAACGTAACCCTATCCGACCCAATGGTTTTCCTGTTCAGGCCATGGATGCTTGCAATTGAAAAAGGATGGTCCTGGAAATTCGGGATGTATAGCAACATTACCGGAGCCAATGAAATTAACGGATATACGATATATGAAAAGGGAGAAATAGACTACCATGGAAGAAACGCCTATCTTATAGGGATAAAGGATTCCCAAGGCTCAGAACGGGTAACTATGATAGTTGATAGGGAAAAACGAGTTTTGCTCGAAGAAGAAGGAAATGAATATAAAATAAGGATACTCAGCGCGCCCTTTCCTTTAACACAATAAGCGGAAGCACGTTCTTGCTTAATTCAATCTGCGCAACCGTAAGGAAAGATGCCCCTTCTTCTGCTTTTATCATTGGCGGAGCCCCTGCGGAAAGCTGAAGCGCCCTCGCGCCAACGATCCTTGCAAGCTCGTATTTAGTAAGTTCCATAAATGCACCTATTGATTAATGTAATGTAGATTGTTGTATATGGGCAGTCATGTTTAAAAAACCACCTAACCAGTCGCCGATAGGCCGAAGAACGAAAACCCCGTCACACCACAATGTAAATATTCCCCTTGTTGCCTGAAACTGAAATTGCAGTTTCTCCGGAGAAGTCAAAGGATTTTACCCTGCCTTTCAGCACTTTTATGTTCATCCCTGCCCGTATCCAATCCCCGTTCCTGTCCATAAGATAAACTACGCCCTCATTTTGCTCATCATCAGAAACGATTATCCGGTAATAGGTAACTTCCCCTTTCTTGTAATTGTGGGAAAGCTTTTCCACGGATTTTACCAAAAGTATTTCGGTATTGACTAACCCCATGCCTGATTTTAACTTTGTAAGGTGGGCAAGATTTGTCTCCTTGTATTTTTTCATTGCAGCCTGGAATGCGAGTTTCAGGTCCCGTTCAACATCCTTGACCATCCTGCGCATTTCCCGCTTCATTAATTCTTCATCCCCTTCGGTAAGCATCATTGTCTCGTAGGCCCGCTTGAGGAACGTAGATGGCAATTTTGCAGTTGGATCCTGCTCTTCATCGATTTCTTCAGATTCCAGCTTGCGCATCTCCTCTGCTGCTTCCTTTGCATCCCCCTGGCGGCTGCCCATCACTTCGAGCGTGGCCTGCACTTCTTCCTGATCATCCATTGTTTTTTCTTCTCGTAAGAGTTCGGAACGGTTCGATGGCTCGGGCATTCTTTTTTGCGGAAGCAAATCTGCGGCCTTGTCCAAAATTGACCGCTGCACCGTGGTTTCTTGATTGCTCCCCTCGGACGCAAGGGCATCGATATCAGATATGGCTTCCAAATAACTAGTAAGGAATTCTTGTATTGCAGATTTTCCGGTGTGGGCAGCTTCGGACGGCTTTACGTTGACTACCTTGGAATAAATCTTTTCTATAGTTGGCATCATCTTGCCGCGGACTGCATCTGCTCTCTGCTTGCCGAGTTTCCTTTCAAATAATTGCTCGATTGGAACAAGTATTCTCCTGCGTTTTTCCTCTTCATTGGTTTCCGGAACTTCATTTGGCTCCGGAAGCTTTACAGTCGGCGCAGAGAATATTTCCGCGAAAGACATGACTTCCCGCTCGGAAGATTTTTTCTTGTTCATCATGTCCCTTGCTATTTTCTTTACGCTCGGGTCCTTGTCATAGCTTAATTCCATTATCGCGAATAACGCCGCTGGATCGTCTATTTCTGCAAGAGATTTTGCAGCCTCTTTCCTGACTTTTGGATTTTCATCAAACGTAAGAGATATCAGCCTTTGAATGTTCTGGTCCTGCATTTTCCCACCGCTTTCCTATCAAATTGAATAGTTAAATAGCTTTGTGCCGGGCAGGTACCGTTCCCACAACCTATTTAAATATTATCCAACACTAGAAAACCATCAAATGCTCATTTTGCGCCATGCGTGAATTATATGATGACGGAAGAGGAATTGACTGGAAAGATTACAGGTCTGGAAACCCAGAAAGCTGCGCTTATCGAAAAGATAAAGAAGCTCAATGGCAGGATTAGGTACAAGAAGTACGAAGAAAAGGCTTTGGAGCCGTTCCTTGAAAAGACGAAGGACATTCGCATTGCCCCATTGAGAAAGCAGAAAAGGGCTTTGGAATTCAGGATTTCCACTTCAGCTTATACTCCAAAAATGGAAAAAGAGCTAATTAAGCAGGTAAAAAAAGTTGACAAGGAGCTCGAAGCAGTCCGAGAAGTTGAAAGGGCAAGGCGAAAGAAGATGCTTGTTGCCCAGGTTATCGAAGATGCAAACAAGGAAATAGTAGTAATCGAAACTGAATTGCATACTATTCGGGAAGAGCTCAAGAAGCTTTATGGCGAAGCAAAAACGTACAAGACCGCAAGCAAGAAGGGAATAAAATACGGCGGCTTTGAAAGCGACATGCTTACCCTTGAAGAGATGGGCGTAGTTATCGAGGATAACACTAAGAAGGAAGAAAAGGAGTAAAGTGATTGGAAGTAGAACCGGTCGATTTACAGATTCCTTCCTGGATACCCAGCTATTTCATTATTTATTTCTCTTTTCTGTTTCTCACGCACCGGATAGCGGATGCTCCCTTTCCCTTCCAAGACACCATAGCCGAGGATATGACCTTTGTAAGTAAGTATTACCAACCCTGGAGTGGAAGTGAGCGATTTCTTTATCTGTTCTCCGCTGATGCACGCAATAGTATCTTTCTTGTTCAACGCGATTACGTTCTTTTGCGCGAGATGGCCGATTAATTGGAAAAAGTACTGGCTCAGCCCGCTATTTTTTGAACATGCCATGAACCCTTCCAGCCCATAGATATGCTCAGAAGAGCCGGATTTTAGGGAATGCACGCGAATCCCGTGGGATTTGGTATTTTTTAGCAAGATTTCTTTCGGAAGATGGATGCCGAACCGTTCGGTAAGGAAAATTCTTAATTGTTCCGCGCTTTCAAAGTCCATCATTCCACCTTTTTTATTTTTGCTATGAAAAAGCCCTCGCTTCCAAGCGTTTGCGGATAGATGCGCCATGCTTCCGTAAGTCCATCCAATCCTTTTTCGTGCGGAATCTTGATTTTTATTTTTTCTAGCTTTGCTTCATGACGACGTTCGAATAGGTAGGAGATTGCATCTTCGTTTTCCTCTTTAGTGTATGTACACGTTGAATAAACTAAAGTGCCCCCTGGCTTTAGCGCATCAAACGCAGAGATAATCATATCTTTCTGGACAGTTGCGAGCTTTTGGATACCGGGCAACGAGAAACGGCGCAATGCGTTTAAGTTAGAACCTAGTGCGCTGCAGGGGGCATCCAATAAAACTTTGTCAAATTCCTTTTTCAATGGCCAGTGCTTTGCATCCCTATTAGTTACAATTACGTTTAACGCGCCCAAGCGGGAAAGGTTGTTTACTATGAATATTTCCCGGTCCGGCTCATCGTTGGCAACCAATATTCCTTGGTTTTCCATTAGCGAAGAGATTTGGGTTGTTTTCGAGCCCGGGGCTGCCGTAAGGTCCAATACTTGTTCTCCGGGCTTTGGATCAAGAACCAATGGCGGAACCATTGATGAAAGGCTTTGGGGATGGAGATAGCCAAGAAAATATTCGAATGTGTTTCCGAGCTGGATTGGAACGGATAGCAAACGGGCGGAGGGATACCAGCCGAGCGGTTCGCATTTAAGCTGGGAGATTTCTTCAAAAGTAGCAATGGGAATTTTCAAAGTATTTATCCGGAATGAGTCCTTCTGGCTTTTGAGCGAATTGAATGCCAGTTCCGAATCAGTAAATGAACTTAACCAGTCGAGAAATTCTTTTTCTTCCAAGGGATTACCATTAGCTAGTTAGTTTGTAATTCTATTGTTTCTTGTGCTTCACTTCCCAGATATATTTGCTCCTTGTCGGGACGGAATCCACGACAACAAAAATAGGGATGTTGTGCTGGACGATAAGTTCGTTTATCTTCTTCACTTGTTCGTTAGTTACTGGCTCGGTATTAACCCAAGAACAGAGCCTTTTTGTGGCCATGCA
>JBAYGV010000032.1:0-8012 GCA_041666445.1 Candidatus Micrarchaeia archaeon
GTTTTGCGTGTTCAGGCGCATCTTCCAGGCAGACGTATAGCCTGTTGTTTTGCGCCAGGTTGAATTTCTGCTTGAAAAACCTGATGGCGGAAATTATTTTGTCGTCCTTGACCTTGAGAGCCCCGGAACCGACCTCCTTTTTGCAGTATATGCATACATTGCCCATAGACACACCTTTCTAATCCTCCAGTATTACCTGCGTAATATCCTTTCCGCTTATTTCATTCCGTTTTATGTCGACTTTTCCGAATATGTTGATTATGGTAGCATCATCAATGCCGACGTCCTTTAGGAAATCGCTGATATTCCTTCTTGCGATTCCATAGCGCTCAAGCAAGATTACAAACAGGGAAACGTCTATATGCAGGTTGCTTTTTTCAAACAGCCTGGACACTTCCTCAACCTTGTCTTCCGAGAGCCCGTAGTTCCTCAATTTCCTCCTGAATTCCTCCTTGATGAAAGAAACGCTTTTAGACATAGCAATATCCCTCTTTTGCGCTGCAGTAAGCGCTAGGTCCAAGTCAAGGAAATATTCCTTGCTCGGCTCTTCCCCATCCACCTTCTCCAGCAGGAACGTATTTGCATACTGGCTTGAGCTGTGGAAGGCCATATTGACTGCGCATTGGCCGACCCCGAGCTTGCTTATCTCGTCCCGCATATAATTGCTGAATGCAAGCGTGCCCTGAAGGTAATCAAGGAACCGCTCGAATTTTACTTTGAGCATGAATGTCGTGCCTACGTTGCTGAATATGGCTTCCGCAATATCCGTCGGGTTCTGGCTTGCGACTACAATCCCGAAATTGTATTTTCTGCCTTCCCTCACTATCATCACTACGTCGCTGTTTTCCTCTTTTGCAATCTTCCACGCTTCGTCTATGACAACGATTAGGCGTATCCCTTTTTGCTTTGCCCAGCCTGAGGAACGCATTTTTTCCTTTACGAACTGAAGTATGGTGAGTGCGCCAAGGGCACGGAATGTTTCGTCCGGAAGCCCGGAAAGGTCAAAATCTACAAGACCGGAAGTCATCATTTCGTCCAGTTTTACGGTGCTCTGCTGGGCAAAATAATCTTCCCCGCTTTTTGTAAACGCTTTTATCCTGTAGATGGAATTTTCAAGTTCTGCTGGGAACTCATAGGTTCCAAGCTGTGCCATCTCTTCCAGGTGTTTCATCACGTCCTTGAGCGTTGGGGGCTGCAAAGTTTTTCCAAGCTCGTCTTTGGCGTCAGCAGAATCCATCCTGAATTTCGCCTTTATGTATGCTTTTTCAATCGCCTGTTCAGTAAGCCTTCTCTGTTCCGGGTACTGGCTGATATCCGTAAGCAATTCGAGGGTTCGCATTACTTGCTTTACGCGGTCGTAGGGCTTCATTCCACCCAAGTCGAGAAGATTGAGATAGGCGCCTTTACCCAACGCAACTATTTTTCCGCCGGTTTGCTTTACCCAATCCCGGTATTCTCCCGCCCAATCCATTATCAGCGCATTGGAATTCCAGACGAAGGACGCCCTGAGCAGGAATGTTTTTATGAAATAGGATTTGCCGCTGCCACTTATTCCGACAACTGCGATATGCGGGTTTGTTACGTTTTCGTAAGTCCAATAAAACGGCACGTGGAGTATTTTTGTCTTGCCAATATATATCCCGTTTAGCGGGTCATGGAACAGCGCGTCTATGGGCGGCTCTGGGGGATGGACAAGCGGGTTTCTCCTTGAGATGTCCTTGTTTGGCACTTTGCAAAGCGTAAGTTTGCCTCCTCCTATAATCATGACAGGTTCGCCTCAATATCCTGGATAGTGCTTGGGAAGAATTTTTCCCATTCGAAACATTTCATCATCTCGTCTGCCGTCAACCAGTCCACTTCAACGTTCAATGTATTTGCAAGCGTTGTACGCAGCTCTTTTCCCTGTGCTTTTGCGCTTACTATTGCGCCTTCCTTGCTCGAATCAACCGCCGTAGTCATTGCATAGGCAAGAACGCCCATTGGCTTTACTCCTTTGGTCAATTTTGAAAGCTGGACGTCCCAGGTGTTCACTTCCTTGTCATACCTGTCGATTTTCAGCACATCTGGCTCCTGGCGCTCGCGTTCCCTGGCAAGCCTTAATTGCGCTTCTGCCCGTTTTGCCTCTATTGTTCGCCTCTTCTCGGTTATATCTTCAACATAAAGCATGTAGCCAATTTTAACAACGTATTTCAAGCTTGAAATTGCCCGTTCGAAGTATTCATTGTACGCTATGTTTTCATCATTTGATTTTTCTGTTGCTGATTCATAAATCCGTATTCCCAGGAAAACGGATGCGTAGTATAAGCCTTCCTTATTTTTTACTATTACGTCTTGAGTGGAAGGTATTTCATAGCCCGTATCAGTCATTATAACAACTTTTCCCATCTGGGTAAGCATTGGGACAATAATGTAGCCATAGCGCATGAATAGGATTGCAAGTATCGAACACAAGCCTGCGACTATCCCGCCTATTAACGAGAGAATTCCATTGCCTCCGAAAAGGCAGGCCATGGTAGCTAGAAAAGTCAGGCCGATTGATACGTATGCTAACATCTTAGACTGGGACATCATGCAAATCACTCCACGAGATAGTTATGAGATGTTTATCGTAGGAGTATTATAAAGCTTTCATTCGGATGACGGGAAGGCGGGCCGTGAGAAGGTTGGATAAAAGATGAGCTATTGACAGAAGGGCAGTAGCACGAAAACGCCTCATAAACCAGATGCAGTGGAAACACTGGAAACTACCCCTGAGTTTATTTATAAACCAGAAAAATTCAGAAAATAACTATGGATAATCATGTTGAGTATATTTTCATCGATGAGAGCGGGGATTTGGGCAAATTCGGCTCGCGATATTTTACGATAGTGGCACTGACAACCAACGATATCAAACACATTTCAAGGATAATAAAACGCTTGCGGGAAAGAAGATTGAAAAAGAAGCTTAAAGAGCTTCCTGAAATCAAAGCGAACAACTCGGATGACGATACCAGGAGATATATATTGACAAAATTGGCTGGCGCAGAATGCTCCATATCTGCGATAGCGATTCCAAAAATCAAGATAAGGGATGACCTATTCGAAAATAAGGAAAAATTGTATAACTTTCTTAGCGGGATGCTTTTTGAGCATATAACACTTCGAGCAGACAGGCTTGAGATAACTATTGACAAGAAAAACGGAAACCGGCTGCTTATGGATGATTTCAACCAATATTTGCTTAGCAAAATACTGAAAAAATGGCCAGCTATTCCAGTCAATATTAAGCATTTGGAATCGCATGCATCAAACGAATTGCAGGCAGTTGATTTTGTAGCGTGGGCGATAAACAGAAGGTTTTGCTATAACGATTTTACTTATTACGATTTGATAAAATCCAGAATAAAAAACACTGGAAAAGAAGAGATATGGAACGAAAGAGTATAGCGGACCCAAAGACGGCTTAGGATGTGCACCTCAAGGTACACGCCAAACCTTGGACTTACCCGCTATGGGTATATTAGGAACGATAGAATTTTTAAAGTTGCCAGATTGGATGGTTAGGATGGAAATGCAAGACTACGCAACATTATAAAACCCTGTCCAAAAATTTTTGCAATTCAAAATTGAACTTCTGTGCTCCATAAATGAAAAAGAAATGGTTTTGAACTGGCCAGTGATGGTAAACTGTATGGGGAACAGCATTATGAAAAGAGCGTTCTGGCTCGTCTCTGGTAAGCCAATCTGATTCAAATATTGCTACTGGCAAATCGATTTTTGGAGGCTGCCTGACAAAATTAGTTGCCTTAAGGAAATCAACAATCCATTTCCCATCCAAATTCTCCAACGCGGAAAGGACAATCTTGTTGTCTTCGCCCTGCGCATTCATGTCCATCATGGTTTTGTACCAAGCAACCATTTTGAGGTTCGTTTGTTCCGAAGAACTGCCAATAAGCGAATCCGCAAGCCTGTTCCGCGAGTTTACTACCCGTTTCGACGCGTTAAATGTGCAATCTACGAAAACATAGCCGCAAACATTTTTCAGGTTGCCTTCAATGCATTTGCAAAGTATGTTTCCAGCGATGCTGTGCCCAACCAATACGACTTTTTCCAGCCCTTCTTTTTCTATTATTTTGGCTATCATTTCTGGCATTGAATCAAAAGCTTCTTTTGGCGGAATTTTATTGGATGAATTGCCATGGCCGAACATATCTAATGTAATTACTTTGTATCCGTTGCTGAATGCAGAGATAGTCTTGGACCATACTTCATGATTCCCGCATAATCCATGGATAAGGATAATCGAACGGCTACCTTGCCCTTTCACTTCGTAATAAAGAGAATATTTTCCGTGTAAAACAGTACCCATAAAGACTACCCCGCTAACGGCCGGCCATCCAATAACTACCTACCTATTACCCATCTACCTATTTTGTCGCTTCATCAACAATTTTTTCTGCTTCACCGATGTAGGTTTTCGGGTTGAAGATTGTTTCGAGCTCTTTATCGGATAACTGAAGGCCTGCTTTCTTTACCTCATCCTTAAGGTGCGTACCTTTGCGGAACGATTCCTGCGCAAGCTGCCTTACTTTTTCGTGCGCGTCCTGCCTTCCCATTCCTTTTTCTGAAACAAGGTAAATCATCAACCGTTCGGCCATGATTAGGCCTTTTGTAAGTTCGAGATTCCGCTCGATATTTTGTTCGAAAAACTCGAGCCCTCCCAAAATCTTTGCCATTTCCTTCAGCATGTAATCGGTTGCAATAAAACTTTCTGCGAATATTGCGCGTTCGTTTGCCGAATTGGTTAAGTCGCGTTCGTGTTCAAGAGAAATGTTTTCGAGCGCCGTGGTTACGTTCGCCCTTACCAATCTTGCGATGCTGCAAACCCGCTCGCTCTTGTGCGGATTCCTCTTTTGCGGCATGGTAGATGAACCGACTTGCTTTGCGCCAAACGGCTCGGAAACCTCGAGGATTTCTGTCCGTTGGAGATTCCTAACTTCTTTTGCGATTTTTTCAAGCATGGCCGCGATTAACGCGAGGTCGAACAAAACTTCTGCATGGCGGTCGCGCTGGACTACTTGGTTGGATGCTTTTGCCGGAGTCAATCCAAGAGTTTTCATCACTTTTTCCTGGGTCTTGATTCCTTCTCCCATGAATGTTGCCATCGTTCCAGTTGCTCCTGCCATTTTTCCAACATAAATCCTTTTTTTTGCCTCGTTCAACCGTTCAATGTTTCGCAGGCATTCCTGATAATAAATAGCAAATTTCAAACCATAAGTGGTAGGAACTGCGTGCTGGCCATGGGTTCTTCCAATGCAAACAGTTTTCTTGTGTTTTTTTGCTAACGTGCGAAGGAGCTCGGCAAAAGATTTCAGCCTTGCTTCAAGAATATTTATTGCGTCCCGGAAAATTAATGCGGTTGCCGTATCCTCAATATCATAGCTTGTTGAGCCAAGGTGGACGTATTTTCCTGCGTCTCCAGCCTGCTCCGTGAGCGCCTTTACCATCGCCATTAAGTCATGGTGGATTTCGTTTTCTATTTCCTTTACGCGCACGAGCTTTACTTTTTTTGAAGCTTCTTCGAGCTTTTTTACCGCGTCCTTCGGGATTACGCCTAATTCGGCATGGGCCTTTGCCAATGCAATTTCAACATCCATCCATTTGCGGAGCCTGTTTTCCTCTTCGAACACCGAGTTCATTTCAGTTGCGTATCTTTCTTCAAAAGGAGAAATTGCCATAGGAACACCTGAATAGATAGGGACGATGGCGGCTTATAAATATTGCCATTACCGCAAAGTAACCGCTACTATTTTTAACTCCAAGCGCGAATGCTAATTATGAAATCCCGAGTTCTGAAGAAAAATGAAAAATGCTATCTTCAGCTTCCGCCAGAGTTCGCGGGAATTGATGAAGTCGAGATATTCCAATTGCGGGATGGATACTATTTGCTTTCAATTCCATTGGAGGGAAAAAACGATATAGATAAAGTAAAAATTGAGAATGGGCTGAAAGAGGAGCATGAACTTGACGAACAGGCAATAGAAAAATGGAAACGCGAAAAGGCAGGCAACCCCGAACCTCAAAAAACAAAAAATCCGGAAACAAAAGAAAATGGCCCGAATGAAAAGGAAAAAACATTGCTCAGGAAATTGGTCGGGGTAAAGTTCGAGAACCGGACTCCGGCCTATGTTTCAAAATATTTCACGGATTCCGAGCAAAAAATGCTTGTTGAAATGGAGAAAAAAGGATACTTGAATCTTTTCAAGGGAAAGAAATATGCAGACGGGGTATATAATATTGGGGATAGCATGTTCCAATTGCTCAAGGAAAATACAGACGGAAAACAGCCAAATGCCGACCCGCAAACAACCAAACAATCGACGGACAAATCCGCAACCCGCGACAGCCCACCTAGCTTAACGAGCGAAGCGAGTGCTTCCAATCCAGTCCACCCACCACTACCAAATAACCCATTGCTTGCTGATCTGTTCCGCGTTGGCTATACTGTGCTCGCAAACAACAACCAGGCCTACGAATTTTCGGAATCTTTGCGAAGCACTGGAAAGAATAACGATGTCCTAGGGATAAAGGGATTTGACGGGAAATATTACGTTGTTTCAAAAACGTATTTCACCGAGCTTTCTTATTTGATAAAAAATTCAGTAAAAGGAGACATGACCGTTGCATCCATTGCAAAGCTCTGCAAGACTGATGAAACAGGCTGTAGAGCAGTATTGATGCTCATGGCAGAGCGCGGGGACGCAATTGAAAAAAAGAAAGATTTTTTTGCGCTTGTGTAGTTGGCTTGAATAATTCGGAACGGGGGGATTCTTATGGTAACCATAAAGGACGAAATCCACGGAAATGTTGAGATAAGCGAATTGGAAGCGAAAATAATTGACAGCGAAGAGTTTCAGCGGCTACGGAGCATAAAGCAGATGGCTTTCACCTATCTTGTCTATCCCGGAGCAAATCATACAAGATTCGAGCATTCCATTGGCGTAACCCATCTTGCGTCGATTGCCTGTGAAAAGCTCGGATTTGATAACGAGACAACGGAAAAAGTCCGGCTCTATGCATTGCTTCACGATATCGGCCACGTCCCTTTTTCCCACGAGCTGGAGAAGACGCTCAAAAAATATATTGGAAACCACGAAGAAATCGGAAACAAAAAAATAATAGGAAGCGAGCTGAAGGATATTATTGGCGAACGGTTTGACGCAAAGGAGATAGTTGCCATGGAAAATACTCCTGAAGGAAAGGTTGTTTCTTCGGATTTAGGGGTTGACCGGATGGATTACCTTGTACGGGACGCGCAGAATACGGGCGTTGCCTACGGGGTAATCGACAGCGAGCGAATTATCCACACCCTTGAACTGCGGAACGGGGAATTGATGATTAACGAGGGCGGGCTTGAAGCTGCAGAGTCATTATTGATTGCCAGGTTCATGATGTTTTCCACCGTTTATTTGCATAAGACCGTGCGCATTGCCGCTGCCATGTTCCAGAGGGGAGTTGAAAAAGCTATTGAAGCCGGGGAAGTTGCGCCCGAAGATTTCTTGGAAATCGGAGACGATGAAGCGCTGGCACTGTTAAAGAACAAAACGTCATCTTCCGAGTATATACGAAGATTGATGAAAAGAAAATTATACAAGCAGGCATATGCATTGGACTCCGAACGGTTCGCAAAAATAAAAAATAAAATGGGAGCGCTCGAGCGCGAAATATCCGAAAAAACAGGATGCGAAGTGATATTGGAATACCCTTCCGGTTTTTTCAAGCCCGTTGACTTCAAGGTTGACATTGACGGAAAGCTAATTCCTATTGGAAAAGCTTCGGAATTAGTAAGCGCATTGAGGATTAGCGAGGAAAAAAGAAGAAAATTAATGGTCCTTTGCCCTGAAGAGAAAAGGGAAATAGTAAAGAAGGCTGCGGAAAAAGCTTTCGGGAAATAGGGAAATTACTCCGCAAAAATAACTTTACGCGCTTATTCTCAGCACAAAAGTCGCAATCTGCACAATCGCCACGAA
>JBAYGV010000033.1:0-7993 GCA_041666445.1 Candidatus Micrarchaeia archaeon
GAAATCCGCCCGGACATAAAAAAATATCCGGTTCCGTTCGCAAAAATAATTACCGACCTAGGCGCCATTCCGCAAATGAAAAACACGGTCGCCCTAGGTGCAACTCTCGCATTAATCAGTTATCCGATGGAAAAGCTCGAATCTGTCCTAAGGAGCGAGTTCGGAAGAAAAGGCGAAGAGGTAGTAAAACAGAATTTCGCGGTTGCAAAAGCAGGTTTCGATCACATCACAGCGAATTTCAAGAGCCAGCCGTTCCATAAGAAAGTATCCGTAGTTTCAGACAAAAAGAAAATGCTTATTGGCGGAAATGAAGCGGTTGGCATCGGTGCAATCAAAGGCGGGTTAAAATTATTCGCATCCTATCCAATGACTCCAGCATCAACGCTCATGCATTACCTTGCAGAAAAAGAGCAGGATTACAATATTGTTGTAAAGCATACTGAAGATGAAATCGCAGCAATGAATTATGCAGTTGCAGCAGGTTTCGCAGGAGTCCGTTCAATGTGCAGCACTTCTGGCGGCGGTTTCGCGTTAAAAGTTGAAGCATTGGGATTGGCAGCAGAATCCGAAAGCCCAGTAGTAGTTTACCTATGCCAAAGGCCAGGTCCAAGTACATCTATGCCAACATGGACAGAACAGGGAGACCTAAAATTCGCAGTCAGCGCTTCCCAAGGGGAATTCCTAAGGGTTATTCTCGCCCCTGGAGATGTTCAAGAATCATTCGAGCTTGGCGCAAAGGCAATGAACCTTGCGGAAAAATACCAAATCCCGGTGATCATAATGAGCGACAAGTTTTTGGGAGAAACTCATTTCTCAACTGACAGGTTTGATGATTCTAGGGTTAAAATCGAACGTGGAAAATTCGCAAAGAACCTTCCAAAGCTCAAGCCAATGGAACGCTTCAAGCGTTATGCGTTCACTAAGGACGGTGTTTCCTCTCGTCCGATTCCTGGAGAGCCGAATGGGATGCACGTTGCAAGCTCCTATGAGCATGATGAATTTGGATTTTCAAGCGAGAGCTTCACCAATCGCGCAAAAATGGTTCAGAAGCGCGCAAAGAAACTGAAATACGTTTTGGAAGATTTGGACCCGCCAAAAATATTCGGGGCAAGCGATGCGGAAATAACCTTAATTTGCTGGGGTTCGCATAAGCTTCCGGTTTTGGATGCGTTAAAGCTCCTTTCAACAGCTGGAATAAAAGCAAATGCAATCCATTTTTCATGTGTTTTCCCGTTAGACACTAAGAAAGTGAAATCACTGTTGAAAATGTACAAGCGGACAGTAGTCATAGAAAATAATTCCACCGGCCAGTTTGCAGGCATGCTGAAGGAACATGTTGGTTTTAAGGCAACGTTCAAGATGCTCAAGTATGATGGAAGGCAATTTTTTGCCGAGCAAATCGCAGAAGAGATAAAAAAACTGAAGGAAAATGGATGGAAAGGAAAGAAGGAAATCCATGTTATCGAGCAGGAAGACTACGAATATTACAATCCTGCCCGCTATGAGGGCGGAAAAGCGATCCGCGCAGTTGACGAAAAAGCGATCCGCGCAGTTAAATGAGGTGTTGCATATGACGATTACGCTTAATGATTATACAACAAAGGAAAAGCCGCAATGGTGCCCAGGATGCGGGGATTTTGCCATACTTATGGCAGTGAAAACAGCGCTGGCAGAGCTTGGAATCGAGCCGCACAATGCAGTAATTGCAAGCGGGATTGGCTGTAGCGGAAAAATTCCGCATTATGTCGGCTGCTATGGTTTCGAATCGTTGCACGGACGTTCGGTTCCTGCTGCATCCGGAATAAAATTGGCAAACCATAGCCTAACTGTAATCGCAGAAGGCGGGGATGGAGATGGCTATGGAATCGGAACGCAGCATTTCATGCATGTGATGAGAAGGAATTACGATTTGACCTACATAGTTCATGATAACCAGATTTATGGATTAACCACCGGGCAGGCATCTCCTACTTCGATGAAAGGAGTGAAAAGCAAATCGACCCCTCACGGGCTGATAGAAACTCCGTTCAATCCGATTGCCGCAGCAATTGCAAATGGCGCAACCTATGTCGCCCGCGGCTTTGCAGGGGATGCGAAACATCTTTCAGAGCTGATAAAAGGCGCAATCACGCATAAAGGTTTTGCATTGGTTGATGTTTTCCAGCCCTGCGTTACGTTCAACAAGATAAATACATACCAATGGTTCCAGCCCAGAGTTTACAAGCTGGAAGATTCCGGTCACGACCCGAAAAACAAGGATGCTGCATTGGCAAAGGCGTTCGAGCAAGAAAAAAATAATTATGAGAAGCTACCGATAGGCCTTTTCTACAAGGAAGAGCGTGCAACCTATGAAGACCAGCTTCCGCAATTGAAAGTACCGTTAGTCAAGCATGACGTCTCAAATGTTGATGTTTCAAAGGCGTGCGAAGAATTCGAGTAGCTTTCTTATCCAGTTATTCCGTGCAACCATAGCGGGGTATTATAAATTTTAATTGTGTTAGAATAGTGTATCTATATGGTTGAAACAGCACAAAAGAAACCAGAGTTGGCCGCCGAAAGCTACGAGGCACGCTTTAGTGCCTGGATGGATGCCCAGAGGAAAAGCTTATTGCAAACCATCAGCCAGTTTGGGGAAAACCGATTCCAAGAAAGCAACAGCCGTTTCAACAAGGTTACCCGCCAAGCTTTTCAGGCCGAAGGCGTAACCCTGCTTGAGCGATGGGAAGAACGGCAATCGGCACTAAAAAAACTAGCAGCCGGAAAAGACCTTAGCGACAATGATTTCAAAGTTTACGAAAAAGAGCTGAAAGAAGGGCTCGGTGAGCTTCTTGCCGGAATGGAAGCGTATAAAATGAAAAGCGCTGCAACTCTCGCATTTTTAGATACTTTAGGCCGCGCAGAAGCTGGGATAGAACGGGTGAAAGATGCGCTCGTTAAGGAAAAAAATAATCTGGTTTTTCTTGGCCTTGGGAAAAATGAGCTGAAACAAAAACGCCTTGAAATTGACGAGGCATTAAACTCTCTCGATTTGCAGCTGGATGATTTTAGGGAGTACCGAAAGTTGGATTTTTCAAAAATGTTTTTTTCTATTCCGGGCAAGCCAGAAATCTATATTGATGAAGCATTTGCCGTTGGGATTGGCAAGGCAAAATACTGGGCAGACAGCAATGCGCAAACCTATGCGGATGTTTTGATGTTCGATGTCCGATTGCCAGCAGGCAAAACAATAACCCCAGAATTTGTTTCTGCGCTTACGCAATCGCTTAATGGGGAACGGAACTATCTTACGGGCTATACCGCAGCAGAAGGCAAGGATTTCCTATTTTCAAGCAAAGCTAGGGCTGCGATTAGCGGCCAGTATAAAGACATTTTAACCCTGGTTAGCCCTCTGGCGGATACCAAGGCGTTTAACAAGTTGGGAGAAGCCCAGGAACGTATTCGCAAAACTAGGATCGAAGTATTCGAGCAATTAAACCAGGAAATTGTTGCACAGCTTGGCTATGATATTGAAGGCCCGCGCAAATTGTACAGCTATACTGTCATGGCGGGTGCAGTCATTGGCGGGGTAATCTCTCTTAATCCGCTTGTTGGCGCTGCGATTTATTCCGGCGGAACAGCCATAGGCGCTGTTGGGGATGCCAGCGTGGGATATGCTACTGGAAAGCAAAAATACTATGACCGTGCGGCCTATGGTTTTGCATTGGCTGGTTTTTCTGCATTAATTCCATACCTGCCTACTGCATCCTTGTTTTCAAATCTTGTTGGAGTCGGGGCTGGGTCAGCGTTTGTTGGCCAGTCATTGTATTCAATTGGCAGTGCTGCCGGGAAAGGCATTACCTATGGCATGAATAGCCAAAAATGGGAGCAATTAATTTCAGAAGTTGGTTCTCTTGCCGGGCTTGCCCTAGTAGGCTATGCTGCGCGCGCAAATAAATTGAAAGGAGTGGATGATTCGGTAACCTATTATGACAAATATTTGAATCCCGTAGTTTATCCCCGGTCTCGGTCATTTTCTTTTGGCAGTTTTGATTCATTTCTCAAATCCAAGCCCAAATCAATACGGTCAAAAGAGGAAGCAAGTGGAGAGCAAACGGGGCAGGGTTCATCCGGTAATTTTGAGAAGGCAATTCCGGTTTCTAGGCCTAAGCCAGAATCGGGCCATTATTCCCATGGGCGTGAATCTGAAAAATTAGGCCTGCCAAGTCAATCTGGAAAAGCAAAATCAACTGGAGGTTCAAAGCCAGCTGAAGTGCCGTTGGATGCAATCGAGGATACGGTCGCACCCCCGGGTGCACGCAAGAAAAAAGATGTTCCAATCGAATAACTATTTTTTGTCTTAGTTTGTTTACCAAATTGAATTTGCCTATTAAAATTAGCTTTGAATTAAAAAGCGTGCTGCAAATCTCTCTGTAGCACGCATTAATTTACTATTCTTATTTCTTTTTTCCTTTTGCTTTCTTCTTTTTTGCTGCCATTTTATTCACCAAGCTAAAGCCCACACGTAAAGTATATATAGACAGCAGTAATTTTTGCCAAAAATTATTTCTAAAATGTACCTTGCTTGCTTTTCTCGCTTGTGCCGCAGTTAATTCTGTTCCATTCATAACACTTTTGTCTTTTTTTCGTTCCATAGGTAACACTAATTTTATATATCCGAAATCGTTCAAGTGTTGGTTATGGTTTTACTTATTGTTAAGGATGCTGCAAAAAGAAGGCCAACTATTCTGCCTGGCACTCGCGAAGTCTGGACCGGGGTTGGCCCAATTTGGGGATCTCCGAATTCTAAGCCAGCACAAGATACATTGCCATCCAAGCTCGATGATTTATTGAGTACGATGGGCAATGGGCGCGGACGGGTTAGCGATGCGCGTGCGGATTTTGCAGCATTGAGCCTTGATTTGAGGCCAGAGCGTTCTCAAAAGCCGGATTCCGTGCACTAACCATTCTTATGGCAAAACTGTAATTCTTGAACTTTTTTGTTTTACCAGCTAGCAAGTTGCAAAATAAACGTTCAATTGCCATGCAACTTGCTATTTATATTTTTTCCAGCAATACTCTTTCTTGTGAATATTACTCCCCGTGCCTACCAGTTGGCAATTTTCAATTCAATCATGCAAAAAGGAAACACCCTAGTCGTACTTCCAACTGGATTGGGGAAAACTCTCATAGCGCTAATGCTAATCCGTGAAAAGATGGAAGCAAGCGCTACGCGCGGCTCTCCAGGCAAATGCCTGTTCATGACTCCTACCAAGCCATTGGCAAAACAGCATCTGCTTTCCACCCTGAAAACTCTTGATTTGGGCGAAGACGTGGTTGCGTTAGTCAGCGGTGAAGTGACTCCTAAGAAAAGAAAGGAAACTTACGCGCGAGCGAGCGTAATCATTTCAACCCCGCAAACAATAAAGAACGATGTTGAAAAAGGGATTTTCGATCCAAAGCTGGTTTCTCTTGCCGTATTTGACGAGTGTCACAAATCCATAGGGAACTACGCCTATACTAAAGTTGCAGAATCAATCAAGGATAATGCATTAATTGTCGGGCTGACTGCGTCTCCAGGCGGAAAGCGCGACCGAATCAAGGAAGTTCTCGGCGCGCTTTTCATAACTAACATTGAAATCAGGACGCAAGAAGACCCGGACGTTTCTCCATATGTGCAGAAGACCAGCGTGCGCTGGATCCATACCGAACTTTCGCCAACTTTAAAGCTCATCAAGCTGGAATTGGACGAGATGGTTTCCGAACATGCGCACAAGCTTGGTGCCATGGGTTTCCCGCCCCCGTTGAAATCAAAAGGCCAGTTCATGAAAATGCGCGAGCGGATTTTACGGGTAAACAGCGGAATAAAATACGCCGCCATCGTCCAATATTCCATTCTCCTTAACCTTCTCCACATGACCGAGCTAATCGAGACGCAGGGGGTATCCGCCCTTAGGAACTATATGGAAAAAATGGATGGAAAGGAAAGCAAGTCCGCGGGCATACTGCGGAAGAAAACTGGCTTTCTCAAAGTCAAGGAACTGGTTAATACTGATGAGGAGCATCCAAAGCTGAAACTGCTCATTGACCTCATGCTTGGCGAAATGAAAGGAAAGAAAGCAATAATCTTCGCCCAATACCGCGACCAGATAAAACGGATTGTAGAGGAATTGCAAAAGAACGGGATTCCGGCAAAGCAGTTCGTTGGAAAAAAAGACGGGGTTACAAAAAAAATCCAAGAAGAGACTATTGCGGAATTCCGGGAAGGAAAATTCCTGGTAATGGTTGCCAGCTCAATTGGCGAAGAGGGCCTGGACATTCCAGCCGTGGATTCGGTAATCTTTTACGAACCAATCCCAAGCGAAATACGGAGCATCCAGCGAAGGGGAAGGGCAGGGAGGTTCAAGGAAGGGGAAATTATCATTCTTGTAACCCGCGGAACCCGGGATGAGTATTATCACTGGTCATCCATACGGCGTGAAAAAAAGATGAAGGAAATTGTTGGTGGGATGCAAAGGAAAATGTCCGGGGAGAAAAAAGAAGGGAAAAAGGGAGAAGGAAAAACAGAAGTGGTGGAACCAGCTGCCCAGCCGCTTAACCCCGGCCAGTCCAAGATTTCTGATTTTTAGTTAAGCTAGTTGTTTAGTATGTGGTAATTCGAGTTAAATAGGCTTATAAATTGACTGCACCATAATTATGTTTACAAATAGCTAGTGGTTTCCATGGGTCCAGCTCATACAAGTAAACCGCCTATGGGAGGCGACATTCCAGTTTCATCAAATTTTCTTGCGGCAATAGCAGCAGCAAAATTAAGAGTTCCAGTTTACAAAGAAGGAAAGGTAGAAATCTTAAGGCTTGGAAAATTCGGTGCTCCGAGCGGGCTGGAAAAACAATATAGTACTCACAAAATTGTTTACACTGCTGGCGATGACAGGGTAAAATCAGGTTTTATGGTAATTGAAACCCCGCGTACAGAGGCAGGAATCCCCGGAACACTATCTTTGATCGAACCCATATCCGGATTAAAGGAAGTAGTTCATGCAATTGCCCGCTTAAGGGTTTTTATTTTCAAAATTGATGTTGTACAAGCAATGAAATCCAACCCTGAACTCGCCAAATTCGTCCGCGAGCACGGTGCAGATTTCTTTGGCAATTCAAATCCGCAATAGTTTTAACTCCTATCCCGCTTAGTTTAACCTGTTCTAGTCCATAGAGTGATTAGCAAACCTTATCTATTCGAAAGTGATTGAAATGCCCGAATCTTCCACCGTAATCCGTTCACCAATAATCGCAGTCCTTGGCCATGTCGACCATGGAAAAACAAGCATTCTTGATGCAGTCCGCGGCTCAAGCGTAGCCAAAAAAGAAGCTGGCGGCATAACACAGATGATTGGTGCGAGCTATATTTCAAAAGAGGACATCGAGGAAACAAGCAAGGATTCCAAGATGAAATTCCCTCTTAAAATTCCAGGACTTTTATTCATCGATACCCCCGGCCATGCAGCATTTACTAATTTGCGCGAACGGGGCGGGTCAATTGCGGATTTGGCAATTTTAGTTGTTGACGTGAACCAGGGCTTCCAGCCCCAAACGGTTGAAAGCATAAAAATTCTAAGGCACCACAAGACACCGTTCATAGTTGCAGCAAACAAAATTGACGTCATCGACGGGTGGAAAAGCAACAAGACCAGCTCTTTTTCAGATTCATTTTCAAAGCAGCCGCAAAGGGTACAGGAAAAACTGGATGAAAAAATCTACGGATTGATGGGCAACTTTTCTGAATACGAGCTCAATAGCGAACGTTTCGACAGGATTCAGGATTTCAAGTCAAACATCGCGTTGGTTCCGGTTAGCGCAAAAACCCATGAAGGGCTTGCCGAACTGCTGATGCTAATAGCTGGTTTATCCCAGAAATTCCTTGATGCTTCACTAAGGACCGAAGTGAGCGGAGTTGGCAAGGGGAGCATAATCGAAGTAAAGGAAGAGCGCGGGCTTGGCTCAACTATAGATGTAATAC
>JBAYGV010000034.1:0-7962 GCA_041666445.1 Candidatus Micrarchaeia archaeon
GGTTATCTTGGGTTCAAGATAGTCGGGGAATCGGTAACCAAAAACAAGGGAGCGCCAGTAGAACAAAAAACGCTGGAACAATCTCAGAAAAAATCGGTTGCTGCTCCAAAGCCTATTTCGAAAAAATCCCGCGGAAAAGCACGAAAAAGAAAATGAGCCCTATAACTATCCCGCCGGCAAGCACAATCTTGTAATCCCCGTAAAAAGGGGCGACGCTTGGCCGAAGGTTTGAAACATCAGTTGGGATGCCATCCTCCGGATTATTTCCATTGTAGGAAAGCTTCCTGCTCGTAATATTCTCTACAAACGTAAACTTGTTCCCGAACTCATCAAAGACTTCCAAGGAAAGCGAATTAACCCCCAACCCCTGATAGCTTGAATTAACCTGATAGGCAATGGAAAAGGAATCGCTTGTTTTTTCAAGAGGATAGGGCTCGCTGTGCCAGAACGACTCGAACGCAGATGAGTTGTCAAAAGAATCGTTACGGATTGAAACTACTTTCCTGAGCCCATAACCCGCATCCCCGATAGCGAATTGATAAAGAGAATAGTTCCCAAAGTTCTGCCCATTGAGATAAACGGAACCCTGATAGAGAACGCGCCGGGACAGCAAGACGGAATCGAACTTGTTGTTCATGAACCATTGTTCGCGGAGAATAGGCCTTACAAGCTGGAAAAGCGGCCTACCAGATTCGACAGTAATATTTTTGGATGAAACTGCACCGCGGCTGAATTGTTTAATTTTTGTATCTGTAGTTGAACAATAGCAGGAAGTTCCGGAACATACTTCCTCCCGCACTTTCCAGTCATAATCAAGAATAATGTTCGCATACAACGAGACAATGAGAGCATCCTTATAATCGGGACTTGTAAGTTCGTCATTGCTAAACGGAATAGAAAGTTCCAATGGAGTTGAACCGTCAATGGAAACTATTTTCGTGGAGTTCTTGAATTTGAATTCCATTGTGCCGGAAATTGAAGAGCCAGAATAGATTATTTCATCATTGCATCCGTCTGCAGCATTTGCCTCTTTTATGGAATCAATATGCTTGTCGGCCCAAACCCAGATTATTTTTGTAGGAGCATCTGCGCTTATCCTGCCATCTACGGAGGGGAACGCAGTAATTATTTCCCCGCCTGCAGACTCAAACGGGTCAAGAAAACTGGCTGTTCCCGGAATCAATGTATTGAGATAACTGGCAGCGAGGCCGGAAATGGCAAGAGAATTTTCTGCTGAAACATTTGAAAACGGGGGTGATGAATAATAGGAAAAAGAAACGGGAGCGAACGAAAGCAATAGGAATAGGAAAATAAATGTGAACGAACCAATGCTGGCACCGGACTGCGCGAACGTAATCCCGTTCATAATACGTCATCCAGCTTGTCTATGGAAATAAGGTTCAGCACGCCATTGAACTCCTTTATGAAAAGCCTTGAACGCTGCTTGTCATCAAGCCCAGCTATTTCTTTCTTTATGTCCGCCATGTCCTCGAAAACGATTATCGCCTTCCCGCTGAAATGGTCGCCAAAGAACCCGATTTCAAAATCCCTTGTCACGAACTTTTCCCCATTTAGCTTGAAGTGTATCCCGCGTTCTATCAGCTTCTCGCGGATGATTCTTTTCATTACATTCATTTTTATCCTTCCGTCACGGACAAGCTGGTAATACCCGTTCCAGCTAAGGATTATGCCGAGAGTTTCCATTTTCTTGAGTATTTCCTCGACGTTTCCTTCGGTAATGTCCGCGCCGTCAGTAACATAGCGCTTTAACCCAACTGAAAATTCGTGCGCCTTGAGCGGGCCTTCAATCTTCAGATTCTTGCGGGCAGATTTGAATATTTCCTTTGCATGCTCGGAAGTCATCCTAAGCTCTTTCCTTATTTCTGGTGCAACTTCGCCCACCCGTATAATGTAAGTCTGCCTTTTATTCAGCCTTGCAAACGCATAAACGATTATAATTGCAATAATTCCGATTGGCCCATATTTTAGATAGGTGTCATAAATGTTTTCCGGGCCGGCGGATACGAAAACATCGACCGTTCCCCCGTAAACTGTAAAGGATAACGTTCCGCTTGCTTCCTTGAATTTTGCCTGTATGGGAACAAAGCCGTTGGTTATGGAAAACTCCTGTGGCGCATTGGGAGAATCTTTCACTTTCACAAGCGCCTTTGCGTCTTTCACCGGCTCCCCGTCCACAGTAACGTAAAATAGGTAATAGTTGGAATCTCTCGATTCATTTATTGAAATGCTTAAATTCTTGACATGGAATAGGCCGTTGGCAAGCATTCCGTTGTTGTCATTGACTTCGAGAACGTATTCCCCCGCATCCGGGAATTTAAGGAGCTTTTTGAACACCGATTGCTCGGATATCCTATCAAACTTTTCGCTTTCCACAATCTGGCCGTCTTTCTTTATGTCAAGGGTCGCAATGCCGCTTGATTTTTCAATAACTATTTCAGCCCAGCCCTCTTCCCACGGGAACACATCCCCAGCTATGGAAATTTGGTTTGCCGGAGAAGGCGCGCTTCCTTCGTACATGCCGCGCAATTCATTGGAATCTCCCTTTAACGAATATACTGCCCTCAGGTAGGTGCCGCCATTCATTTGCAAAACCGAAGTCGAATTCCCTTTTCCTGAAAGCAGGATGATTTTTTCATTTGCCAAAGACCATCGGCTTTCAAGCATTTCGCTTACCAAGTCATCCATGCTTGCGCTTGAATTAAGAAGAGAATCAGAAGTCGTGTTCTTTACTATTATCCTTTTCTTAAGGCCAAGAGGAAGTTCGGAATACCAATCTTCTTTTTTGGTAGTGGATTTTATCAGCAAATCGGTCTGGCCAAAATAAATAACAATCATCCCCGGGCTTCTTTTCAGGTTTTCCAGCACATAGGTCGGCATTGCGCCAGTAGTAACTACGTATATGCCGCTCGTAACATCGGAATCTGGGCCAACCGTCCGCACCGTAAACCCATACTTATCTAGCTCTTTTATCCTTGCGGCAAACTGGCCAAAATTATCATTTCCAATCCCTTTTTGGTCAAGAAGATAGATATCCTTAATCGGCGTGCTATTGAGAGAAAGGAGCTTCAGGTTTCCAGTGCCAGCATGGGAGTAGGCAACATAGGAAACATCCCCGCTGCGGCCATATTCGACAATCCGAAAATCAGGCTCGATAGCGGTACCCAATATTGCTTTTTGAACCGGGGTGATGACAACTACTGCAGCTACTAGCAGCACGACTAAAAGCGCGATTTTCAAAGCCAATTTCTTGTCAATCACAAGCGGGCACCTTTAAGCCATTCTAAGTCATTCTTATAAAAGGTTCGTATGTCTTCGAGGCCCATCAGCAGCATAAGCGGCCGCTCAAGGCTAAGCCCCCATGCAAGAACAGGATAAACCCCGCAAATTGGCTTGGAAACCTCAGGACGGAATATTCCTGCCCCGCCAAGTTCCAGCCATTGCTTCCTTGGCTCGAAAAAAACCTCAACTTGAAGGCTCGGTTCTGTATAGGGAAAATAACTCGGGACAAACCTTATTTTCTCGAAACCGAGCTTTTTGTAAAATTCCTTCAATATCCCTAAAAGATCCTTGAATGTTGCGCCTTCCCAGGCGACTATCCCTTCGACCTGGTGGAATTCTGCAAGATGCTTGAAATCCGTAGTCTCGTTCCTGAATACCCTGCCAACCGCAAAATATTTCTTCGGTGTTTGCCCTGGTTTCAAACGTGAAAGATAGCGGGTGCTCAACGCGGTGGTGTGGGTGCGAAGCACAAGTTTTTTTGCCTCTTCCTCGCTCCATTTGTATTTCCAGCCCTGTTCATGGCTCTTTTTTACCCGTTCAACCATTTTGCGGTCTTCGGGCAGCTCCCCCTTGCGTTCAAGATAAAATGTGTCTGCAAGCTCGCGCGCAGGATGGTCCTGGGGCTGGAAAAGAGAATCAAAATTCCAGAATGATGTTTCTATTATGCTCCCGTCCATTTCTTCGAATCCCATTTCCCCGAAGATATCCTTTATTTTCCTGGTCAGGCGTGAAAGAGGATGGACCTTGCCGAACGGAGCGTCCTTGCTTTCAACGGTTACGTCAAACGATTCGTCTTCAGAATCAAGCAACGACGGGTCCTTTTTTCCAAGGGCTACCAAATAGGACTTGGAACTCTGTTTTTTCAGCAGGTTCCTTTTCAACAGCTCCTCCCTTGCAGCTGCATCAAGCGCTGAAATGTTCCGAGTCGCAGAAAGAAGATGGGAATTCTGGAGGTTTGCATGGGCAGGCATCATTTTCTGGACTACCTTCCCATTAAGGATATCTACCATCCCCTTTACCTTTGCCCATCTAAGCTCAACCCGCTTCTCCTCTTCAGAAAATTCCGAAAGCGCCGGGTTGGTCAGGGCTTTTTTGAAGACCCCAAATTCCGGCATTTCCCCCTTCCGCACATAGGACGAAAATTCTTCGCTGGGGGTAAAGCTTACCGTTTCTTCAATTATTACTTCAACAAATTGCTTTTCTTTTAGTGATTCGACGGCCCGCCTTACGGTATCAACATTAAGCCCGGTTTCTGCAGAAATATCCTCAATTCTTTTTTTTCCGGATTTCAGTGAGTTAAGAACTTCGCTTTCGCCCTTGTACATCAGATTACCTCTTCTTTTCCATCGATTTCAGATAGGCATAGGAAGCAATAAGTATTACGATTATCGCCAAAGTGCCCATGCCTTGCTCGCTTTCAAGCACCTGTTTCATCTTTCTGGGAACTGCAGAAAAAAATTCGACTACTTCCTTATCCAAATTTTCCTCGACCTCAAATGAAAGCACGAACTGGCCAAGTATGGTATTCGTCCACCGCAATTCTGAAACGGATGCGGTAGGGGTAGTCAATTCTATGTTTTCCGGAGCTTGGCTTACGTCGAGGATTACCGTGTTGCTCGGAAAATCAACCGTAAGGTAAATGTTTTTGTCAAGTATGATTATGTCATTTGAAATTTCCGGGATTGCCGAACTGTTAGTGACTGATGCGCGTTGCGCGGTCCGAAAATTAAGCGCAGCCGGATTAAGCAGATATCTTGTTGTCCTTGGCTTGTAATTATCAACTGAAAAAAGGCCGGTGCCGGTTATTGATTCTCCCGTGGTCTTGTTGAAATAAGGCTTGGCAATATAGCTAAGGATTAGTTCGCCGTGGCAAAGGTCAAGGAACGGGTCGCACCGATTTAAGGTTTGGGGCCTTAGGCTGAAACCTAGGATATCCACGTTGGTGCTGCTTATGTGCATTTTCACTTCGCCAAGCGAGGTGAGTTCTGCCCAGCTTGAAAGGTCGTTGTTTCCAAGTCCGGCCTTGTATTTCTCCTGCTCATAGGTGCCTACGACAAAAATCTTTATGTGCTCGGTGACTCTTGCGCTTCCGTCCTTTTGGATGTCGTTGATTACAACGTCGACGCCTTCGAGCTTGAATTCCGCAAACGCAAGGGAGAAGAGCAGCAGCAATAGGACAAGCCGTTTGATCATATCTGATATTCAGAAAAGCAAGCATTTAAACATATCTTTTAATAGATATTTGTGCCCCTAACGGGCAATACTAATTGTAAGGGTGAAACAATGATTGTAGGTGGAAAGATAGACGAAGTTGACGCAAAGAAAATGAAGGAAGAGAATATCAGCGGCCTGAACATAAATATTGTCATGGAAGACGTCAAGGTAAAGGGAGAAGACGTTGAAATGAAGTATGTTTATACTGTTGACTATGAAGACAAGGTCGGGGTAATGAAAATAACCGGCTACCTCTATGCTAAAGAGGATAAGAAATTAGTAAAGGAAATAGAAGACTCCTGGAAGAAAAACAAGAAACTGCCGGAAAAATACGCAGAAACCATCCTTAATGCGATAAATTACAGCGGGAGCGCGAACGGGACGCTTGTTGCGCGGGTAATCAACCTTTCTCCGCCGTTAATACCTCCGAGAATAAGGCTTGGAAAGCAGGAGTGAACAGAACGGCAACCATTTTGTTTTTTCCTTAGTTTATTCTTTTTCTTGTTTTTTCATTATTTTCTCTTTTTATTAGTGGTAATAGGTGTATTTATAAAACATTGCAAGCTAAATGATTGATATGCACTTGTCTAGAACCAGCCATAGGAATCCTGGCGAATCCACGCCAACGATTACCAGGGATACTTCCTGGGCCAGGTTCAAAGACAGGACACGCGAATTTTACACTAGAAGGGAAAGGGAGATTGGAATGGCATTCCTATTAGTGGCATTTGCGGCAGCGGCCGCAAGATGCGGCGGTCCTGGAAAGGAAGAGCCAGCCGTAATTGACAATGGGATAATTGCAGCAGAAACCGCAGAACCGGAAGCAAATGCAATGTTAAAGCCTCCGGAAGATGACCCTCAGCTGAAGGCAATGGCCGTCGGGATTAGAACAATGAGAGTGAAGCGTCTAGACCCCAAAAAAGTTGTCGCAGTGCGTAATGGGAGCGATAGTGCCCGCATGGGGATAACGCTCGAAGAATTGTACGCTGCGACAGAAGGACAACGCAACTTCAAAACCTATGAACTGAATAGGAACGGCAACCAAATGAAGAAGCTCGTAGCTGCAATGAGGATACTGGATAGAACAATAGCATTAGACCAGGCTGGCCACCCCATAGCAGGTGCTAAAAACTGGGGAGAATTCGTGAGAAAAAGCATACGCCAGGTTTGGTTCAACCCCGAACAGGATTTCTGCGGAAGATATTCGGGGCTCACAGTAAAAGATAATGAAAAAACAGAGCTGGGGGATGGGAGGGCATTGATAGCAAAAACAGACACCCTTGGCCGCGGGAGATTTGCAATGGTATGCCCGGATGCGGATGCGTATAATATGGCGCTTACATTGGTGCATGAAGCAAGGCACTGGCAACCAATAATTGTTCCGAAAGAAGTTGCAAACGACCCGGAAGCGCTCCGAGCCTGGGACGAATCAATTGCAACGGCAACGGAAGGCCTGTTCAGGAAAAACCATCGGGATGCGGCAAACAGCTGGATGAAAAAGCAGGCGGAAAATGCACATTAAGTGAATCCTATTCTAAACTACTCTCGCGCTTCCCTTGGCTAAAACAAATATGGCAAGAGCCTCGGGCAGCTCGATTATCTCGTCTTTTTTGAAGTCTGCGAATGTTTGCTTTCCGAACTTTAATGGCGGGACGGGCTCGATAAATTCAACCTTAATAGTTTCCTTCATCCCGAACGCAAGCGCATCATCCAACGGGGAAAACGAAGCAAGCTCAGAATAGGGTATTATTTTTGCCATGAGCCCGGTTTCCCCATGAATTGAATTAGGAACCCGGATTAATTTGCTAACGTCCTGGGTTACGCCTACATCGGTATCTATCGAACGGATTGGAAGCTCTTTTGCGATTGGTTCGAACCTTTTGACGATGTCAGCTAGCGACGTTTTGTTCCAGTCTCCTTTCATTACCCCGTCAATAAACTTTTGCCTTTTTTCAGGATTAGAAAAAATTGGAGAGATTGGATTAGGAGTCTGCTCAAGCGCTTTGACTGCCGCCCTTGCAAATCTTCCCCGATAGCCGAAATCCGATGGCTTTGGGCCGATTTTTTTAGTTAATTTCCGGCCAGGGACTTCCTGTTCTTCAAAAAAATTTAGGTAATTCAATCCAGTCCCGTTAACGTAATCTGCGATTTCCCTCCGCTCTTCGATTCCCAAACTATGGTATGCCCTATCCCGAACGTGAATGTGATAGCCCCGATTGCCGGAAAATACCGTAATCGTTTCTGATTTGGAAATCCCGAAATCTTCAATCAGGAATTCTTCCAAAAGGCGGATTGTGTCTGATTTCACCTGGTCAAGAACTGCATAAACCCCGTATTTCCCTTCTGCATGCAAATCCAAATCGAAAATCAGGTCTGCACCAAGCCATCCTTTTTTTTCTATGGGAGTTGCTCCCGGACGCTCGTAGTAGGCAGCGGAATGGGAAACGA
>JBAYGV010000035.1:0-7708 GCA_041666445.1 Candidatus Micrarchaeia archaeon
ATTTTTTCAGCTCTTTGATGGTGTGGAATATGCCTACGAAATATTTTTTTCCTTCGTAATTTATGAAATAGGTGGTGGCGATGGTAGGGACAATTTCTCCGGACGCGGTTTTTACATCAATCCGGAGCTCCCTTACGCCGCCTACGCTTATGTGAGATATAAGAGAAGCAATAAGCTCGTCCTTCATGGCTGGAGAAACCAGGGAAAACATATCCAGGCCGATGATATCCGGAAGCCCAATGACTTTCGCTGCCGCCATATTGGATTGGATTATCTTGTGAGTCCAGACATCGGCAATAACTATGGGGTCTATGGAATCCCTGAATACTAATTCGCACAATCCTTTTTCCGGATCAGGAGCCATGAATGCACCTGCAAGTAAAAACCTAGGTGAGGTTTATATGAGTATTGGACGGAAAAAATCTGGCAAATCTTGATCCCTGGCGGATTGACGCATAGCAGCAAGAGCCAGTTTGGTTTTTTTATTACTTCGCCGGAAGGATATTCCTTGGCTGTCTTATTCCGGAAAACTCCGTTCCAACGCGAGCTTAATAATCTTTTCTTCATCCTTAACCAATTCAAGCTTTTTGACATCAACAAAATCATTTTCCAGCTTATCCGGCAATTTTTCAACCTCAATAATAAAGTAATAGTTCTTTGCCAGCTCTCCAAACCCATTATCGTAAAGGAAACCGCCAACATAATCTTTTATGGAAAATTCCTCAATCCCAATCCGTTCAATCAAATCAACAAGCGCACCGTTCAAATCCCGACCGCTAGCCTCTCTAGTCGGAATGGAGTTATTCAAATCAAGAAGAACCTTATTCTTGGAAAGTATAATCGCGCCCATGCAGATGCTCTTTACCCCGCACCTTCGGGCAACCGTAAGAAGAAACCGTTCGAGCTTCGGATGAATTTTATTTACTTTTCTTACCATATTACATCACCATAGTATAAATTACCCGCCCATATATAAAAGGTTTGTGCTCATGTACACCAAAAGCGAGTTTAGATGTGTAAAAAACCCAAAAATAGCAAAAATAATGTGAAAAATTACATATCAAATGATTAAAACACATAAAAGCTGTTACACTACCACAAAATAAACCTCAAAAAACAACAGAAAGGTTTAAATATATGGTTACCACAAGTAGAGTATAGTGGTATATTAATGTCCGTTTTTACAACTAAACCAAGATGCGTTTCAGCAGATGTAACTCAGCTAGCCAACGGACGTCTTAGAAGCTTAATAAGCGATATCAGACGTGCTAAAGATATATTTGAAGCAGGCCAGATGCTCCAAACGCTTTATCAATTTGACTTATCCTCCATAACTGACAAGGAAAGCCTTAGATATGTTGCGATTCATTCTTTTGGAAAAAACGGCATCGGCGCAGTATGGAAATTAAGGCATGATGAACAAGAATTGGAATGCATAGCAAGAACCGCCATCTCCATTGAAACACAAACTGGAGCCGTGAATATGCTAATAGAACAGCTTAGGTTAGGACGGATTAGAGACACAAGAACATTGATGACGATACTGGACAGTGAACACGCAACTAATGTGCAGGCTTCGTTGGCAATTTCAGCGCTGGCAAAGAGGGGAGAGCAAGGAATTTTAGAATATATCGCGACTGATCCAGACGCATTCTCCCAGGTTAGGGATATGGCAGCTTCAGAATTGGCAGCCAAGTTTGCATGTAAAAATATTGCTAGATTGACAAGACCAAATAGCTCTAGTCCTCCTGATTGGGATTTTCTACTCCCGTTGGAAAGGATAATAGCTGAGCGGCTGACAACTGAAAAATTAAGGTCATAATTTAATACCGTTTTCTAGCTAGCACTTATTCGTTCGTGCTCACTATAACGAAACATCCGGCCAATAGATAAATCAACGAACCGACAACCGAATTAATGTAAAATCCGAGCGGGTAGTCCATGGACGAAAATACCATGAACGATGATGGAATAGTTAAGACTATCCACGCCAGCGTCCCGAAACCCAATGCTTTTTTTGCAATCGTTCCCTTGAACTTTCCTGAAACGAAACTGTAGAGATAAGTCAAAACGAACCCGAGAACGAACGGATAGAGAAAGAAGAGAATCATTACCGGGTCGTTTACGCTTCTCATCCCGGCCAATGAGAGCATGTTGAAACTAAATAAAGACTGGAAAATCGCGCTTAAAACAAAACTAATTACGAGAATAACAATGCCGGAAACGAATCCGGAGATAAAGAATTTCTTGGTGCACATGAAAAGGAAAAGGAAGATAAAGAATAAAAAGCATTTGGAAATTAGTTCAAATTACTCCCTTACTTCAATCCGTAAGTTTTTTGCTCGTTCAATCGTTGCATCCCTTTCCTTATTCGGCCTAGGGTTTAACCTGTCCACTAGGAATAGGCGGGCTTCTTCCTTATTCAGCTCAATCACATAATCAATGGCTTTTGCCATATCGTTCACCTGTATGCAACGTTTTACTTACGAATCCAAGATTTGTAATAGCTAGAGTTCCAAGCTATCCTCGTGCTCCTTAAGGATTAGGAACGCCTTGATTAATTCTTCGTAATCCGGGAACGCTGGGCACAATAATTTACCCATCTCATCCTTAGTCTCGCGGGAGATGCGTATGGAAACTTTTTTCATTTTCCCACCATTCAGCCAAGCGAAACTTCCACCAATGCTAAAAAGTCCTCTTTCGGGACGCCAATAACTCCGGCTGTGTAGCCCGCGAGCAGCATTTTCATCAATATATTTTTTTCCATTGTCATTCCAAACACCTCGTTCGTTATGTGTTCGGGTGTTCTGGAGTATTTAAACAAAAAGGGGGGTGCTTTCCAGTGTTTCCAGTGCTATGATAACGAGATAAAAAAGAAAATAGCGGGTAACTAAAAAAATAATCGATGTTTACCCTTAGTTTTACCCTGGCGATTAATTTTATTGCTTATATAAATTCCCAATGGAATCCCAATAACAAGAGCCACCGTGACCCCGATTGTGAGAAGGATTATCTTATAAACTTCAAGAAAAACAGAAATATCTATTCCGGCCATTGCCAGGCCAGTAAGTATAAATGCGGTGTTAATGAGCAGGCTGCTTAAAAAATAAGAGTATGGCTTGAACCTGGAATCCGAAATATATATTTTTTTATTGACTATTCCGGAAAGGTAGAATCCGCCAATTATTATAAGAAAAGCGGAAAGGTATTTCCCAGAATTTACAATTACGCTTTCAATAAATTCACCAGTAAAGTCCAGGCCGATGACAAATAGGGCCTTTCGCAGGAAAATAAGGAAAACGACAATGCTTATAAACGAGGATACGACTCGCAGGGACAACTTCATTATGTCCTGGGATTCTGGATATAACTGAAACATCCTTAGAATTTTATTGGAAAATTTGAACAAAACAGTATAGATAATGACAGCTAGGATTGCGCCGGCAGATACCAGCAGGGCAGGAATTAAAATGTCTTCATTCATTCAGTATCACCTTATAGAAATCAATTGTCTTCTTTGCAATGATGTTCCAGTTATAGCTTTCCGCCCTTGCGCGGGCTTTTTCACCTGTTTTTTGGCATAAATCCACGTCGTTGAGAAGTTCTTCAATCTTAGATAAAAGACTTTCCTTATCCTTAACTACAAATCCGCAATCGCCTACCAGTTCTGGAATGCCACCCACCTTAAAAGCGACCACTGGCCTTCCAGAAGCCATGGCTTCAACGATGCATAAGCCAAACGACTCATAAGTCGAAGGTTGTATATACAACTGACAATCTGAATATAATTCAGCGATATAATCTTGCCCAATCGGGTCGGTGATTATTCTTATTCTATTTTCGTATTTCCTTTCATATATCCGCATCTTATCGCGAATCTTTTCCATATCTACAGATAAGCCTTCGTAAGGAGTCAGGATTGTTATTGTTGCCCCTTCAACGGACATTACTTTTTCAATTATTTCCGGAAACAATTCAATTCCTTTTTCCTTGCTGAATCTGCCTATGAAAAGAACATTTTTTTTCCTTATAGGCGATGGCTTGAAAAGACGGGTATCCACCCCGTTTGGTATGACAATGCTTTTTTTAATTTTGTACAATTTTTTTCCTTGCGCATAAATTGGGCTGGAAACATAAATTGCGCCGTTGCAATAATTGACATTGCTTTCAATCCATGAAATTAAATTCTCGAATTGTTTTTCTTCATTTGAAAGTTTCTTTATCCGGTCTTTTTCTATTGCATGGAAAGTATGAACCCATTTCAAGCCGCATATTTCTTTCAATATAAAAGATGCTTTTGTAAGAGAACCGTGAGTATGGATGATGTCAAATTCCCTTTTAGTATTTTCCCTTACAACTGCCTTTACTACTTCAGATTCGAATAAGAAATATTCCAGCCTAATTTTGGATGATGACCCGTTAGCATTTGCGATTACCCTGCCAATATTATGCACAATAACTCCTTTTGTTTTGTATGTTTCATAATCTGCATTGCTGCAGAACACGTGCACTTCGCAATTATTCTTTACAAGAAATTCTGCAAGAAACTGGCTATGTACTCCGACCCCAGAGATTATCGGCGGCTCGAAATAATAGCTGATTATGGCGATTTTTAGCTTTCGCTCGCTAAGGGAATTCAAAAGAAATGAAAATTCCTTATTTAGGGAGTGAAAAAAATTAATAAAATCCATAAGAGGTTGTTCATTGATTCAGTATTTAAGTATTTTGGTTGTACTTAGCCAGAATATTGAAAAAATTTCATAAATTTTTTTAGCTATTGGAAATGAGATAACGTAAATCTGAATGATTTACGATAGATTTCGTCAACAGGCGAAACAGAACAGCAGTTCGAATTTACAATATAATGAAAAGAAAAGATAGGAAAAATAAAGAAAATGGAAACGTTACAGCCCCATTTCCCGAACCAATCTCCTTTCTGATGAGAATTCAGCAACCTTGACGATTCCAAGAAGTGCTGCGTGATAAGTCCCGATGGCTATTGCAATTAATTGCGGAGCCCCATAGGTTGTAGCCGAAATGAACACACCACCCAAATGGAATGCAAGCCTCTCTGATTTCTTTGGACGCTCCCGATCGATAATTTCCGCTAATGCAAAAACATCAAAAAGCATCGCACGCCCGCACAGCCCCAGTCTTCTGTAAATTTCCGCTTTCGCGTCCCGGAAACCATCCAAATGATCAATCAATCCATCAGTATTTACTGGCTTTCCAGGTTCGTAGCCCATAAAGAAGTTAGAACTGCGCTCGCATAATCCTTCCATCCGTCCGTGCATCCTGTCAAGGAGTTGCCTAAACTTATTGGTTTCTGCCTTAACCGGAATCCGGACTTCGGAAATTGCGAGTGTAGTTGCCATAGAAAATATAATAGAAATGAAAATTTAAAAATCACTCAGTGTAACAGCCATTTCTCAAGAGGCACGAATAAAATTTCCCCTAAAGAAGTTTTCCGTTTCTCATCCAAATTGGGATTAATAATGATTCCTTTTGAATTCTGCCTTGCTTTCATCCCACGCAAAAGCCCAGCTATTTCACGTTCTGGAATAGTTTCGTCTGAACAGACTTGGACAGCTAGAGCCTCGCCCGGTTTCTCCGCAAGGAAATCGCATTCATTTTCTCCAGGCAAATATGAAAGCCTATAGCCCCGCCTTATCAATTCGATGGCAACACAGTTTTCCCAAATCCTACCGACATCCGGACTTTCAGAAACCGAAAGCACACTACGCATGCCCAAATCATAGCTATATAATTTTTTCAGAGATGCCTCACGTTCGCGCGGGGAATGGTTGAATGATGGGATTGCCAAAACTAAAAATGCTTCTTCAAGAGCTTGAAGGAACTGCCGCACAGTTGGTGCGGAAACTCCAATTTTCAATGCAGTTCTTGGGATATTAAGTGTTTTTCCAGATTCAGACAGAGCAATGGTCGCAAATGAACGCAACGCGGAAATTTCACGAATGTTATATCTTGCAGCTACGTCCCTCAAAATCGCAAGTTCAAAATAGGTTTCGATTAGCTCTTTCAAATCATCAGGCCGTTTAACGCATTCCGGATACCCCCCCAGCCTAAGGTAATCCGTAAGGTTCTTTCCGCCCCATTTTTTAAAATCACGGAACGAAAGAGTGAGTATTTTTTTTGGAAGCGCTCTCCCTGCAAGCGACGTGGCAACTTCGCTGGATAACAATCGCGAATTCGAACCGCTTATTATGAGTTTAAACAGTTCGTTTTCTACTACGTTTCTTGCCCATTTTTCCCAACCGTCTACATTTTGAACCTCATCAAGAACTAGAAGGTCGCCAGGCTTAAGCCCTGTTGTCGAATTATCAAGGTCTGATAAAGTAGGAACTAGACCTGGCCGTTCGAGATCCAAAAATAGGCTTTTCCCACGAGTTTCTTTCCATATATCCGCAACATGGTGCGCAAGCGTACTTTTACCTGCACGTCTCGGACCGATTAACGCCAATGCTTCTTTGGCATTCAACCTTCTGAGGATATCTTCGGTTTCTTCGCGTGGTAAGAACATAAGAAAGTATACTTTCCCAAAATTTAAATACCTTTGCTTAAACCCGAACTTGTTTAAATACAAAGAAAGTATACTTTCCCAAACAGCAATAATTGGAAAAAAATATTTGAAAGAAAAGATAGGAAAAGAAGAAATAGAAAATAAAGAAAAAAAATAATTATTCTAGAGCTGCATCTTGTCCTTTGTTGCCTGGTCAATTCTTCCCAAGGCAAGCACATAGGCCGCAGTCCTCATGTCAATATTCTTGGACTTGGACAGTTCAAAGGTCGAATTGAATTCCTTGGTCATTTTCGCCTCGAGCTTTTTGTTCACTTCTTCCTCTGCCCAATAATATCCATAAAGGTTCTGGACCCATTCAAAATAGGAAACGCAAACCCCGCCCGAATTTGCAAGCACGTCTGGAATCAAAACGACCTTGTTATTGTGCAGGATATCGTCCGCTTCCGGAGTTACAGGCCCGTTTGCAAGCTCGACAATCATTTTTGCCTTTACCTTCGAAGCATTGTCCTTTGTTACAACATTTTCAAGCGCTGCAAGAATTAATATGTCAACTTCTAGCTCAAGCAACTCTTCATTGGAAATCTTCTTTGCGCCAGGATAGCCATCTACACGCCCGTCTTTTTTCTTTGCCTCTTCGAGCTTGCTGAAATCAAATCCGTCTTCAAAATGCGCCCCTCCTTTTGAGTCCGACACTGCGACAAGCTTGAATCCGTCTTCAACCATCAGCCTTGCCATGTGCGCTCCAGCATTGCCAAAGCCCTGGATTGCTATCTTTTTCCCTACATTAGTCTTTTTTATCGCTTCGCGGGTAGCGAAGTAGCCCCCCAAAGCAGTTGCATAGCCGCGGCCAAGCGAACCGCCGACAGAAATAGGCTTCCCAGTAATGACTGCTGGAGAGTAGGTACCAACAATTGTTGAATATTCATCCATCATCCATGCCATTATCTGCGGAGTCGTATAAACGTCTGGTGCTGGAATGTCACGATAGGGACCGACAATTACGGAAGCGCCGCGCATCCATCCTCTTGAGAGCTTTTCCAATTCTGCTTTTGAAAGAGACTTAGGGTCGACTATAACTCCTCCTTTGCCGCCTCCATATGGGATATCAATGACAGCGCATTTTATCGCCATCCAAAACGCTAATGCTTTTACTTCATCTAAAGAAAC
>JBAYGV010000036.1:0-7676 GCA_041666445.1 Candidatus Micrarchaeia archaeon
ACCGTTCGGAGAGATTCCATTCCTTGTTGTAAATGCGGTTGTGCAGGTTCACGAGCTTTCCCGTGTTGCAGAAGCGCTCCAATTGCCGATTCGTTCAGGTTCGGCAGTAGCGTTTCCAAAAGGAAAGATGGCAAAGGATTTTGCTGGATTGTAGATTAAGAGCGGTTATTTCAGTTCCACACTAAGCTTCTCAACCAGCTCAACTCCAATCCTAACCTGTGCTTCTTTTGTACTTGCTCCCAAGTGAGGTGTAAAGCAAACATTATCCAGCTCCAACAATTTCCCGGAATAAGGTTCCTGCCAGTAAACATCCAATGCCGCGCCTGCAACCTTTCCTGATTTACATGCTTCATAAATCGAGTCTTCGTCAATAAGTTCGCCTCTCGCTGCATTAACAATCCAGACCCCATTTTTCATTTTTGCAATATTTTCCCGGTTTATCATTCCTTTAGTTTCCGGAACCAAAACCGTATGTAGCGTAATAACATCCGAATTTGCAAAAAGCTCCTCAAGCGAAACGAATTTCGCGTACGGTACTGCTTTTGCATGCGGGTCATAAGCAATAATCTTCATTCCGAGCGCATGGGCCTTTTCAGCAGCCATCGCCCCAATCCGCCCGAACCCAATTACTCCAAGCGTTTTTCCAGCAATTTCGTTTCCAATAAGATTTTTCTTGTCCCAGACCTTGTTTTTCATCTGGCAATGAGCTTTCTGGAAGTTCCTGAGCATTGAAATCATTGTCCCGATAACCAATTCGGCAACTGCATTTGAGCTCGCTCCCGGAGTATTAATTACCTTGATTCCTTTTGCCTCGCAGGCTTTCACATCAACATTGTCTAATCCAACACCCGCCCGTGCAACAATCTTCAATTTTCCCGCATTTGCAATCAAGTCTGCAGTAACTTTCGTAGCGCTTCTTACAATAAGGGCTTCAGCATCGTTCAATTCTGCTTTCAAGTCTGCCGGCTTGTAAACCACTGTCCCAAGCTTCCTAATCCCTTCAACTACTTCCGGTTCCATATTGTCTGCGATTACAATTTTCATTGAGAACACCTACTGACTCTTTTTTAGGGGCTAACCGTTTAAATAATTCGCAAATAGTGCCATTTAAATTCTTTTGCTGACACAATTGTTTAGCATGAGCGAACCTAATCCAAATACGCTTCTTTTTGATGCAGCCATATTCGATGTTGACAGGACGATTTGCGATGTTGGAACGAAAACCATTCCGTTAACCCCAACACTCGTAGCTACGCTCCAGAATCTTAAGGCTCAAGGCGTTCAACTTTTCGCGCTTTCTAACTATGCAGACAAATTGGACCAAATGGGTTTTCCGCCCGGTTTATTCATTCCTCAATTGGTTGGCGGTTCGGGAGAAAAAAGCGTAGCTCTCGCAACTCTTTTGCATAGGCATAAGCTTACTCACGAACGGGTTGCCTATTTCGGTGATGACAATGAAACTGATGGCAATCCTGCAAGGCATTATAGCCTAAACTTCGTTTTAGTAAATTCTAGGGATAGCGGCGGCCCTACTGGATTGGAAGCAAGAATAGAAGAATTTTTTGGGCAGGGAATCGTAGTTAGACCTTCCCCCAAGGCAATAATATTTGATGTTGGCGAAACAATCTATTCAGAGCATCAGGGAAGAATAAGGACAAAAACCCTTCTTCAGACCTTAAAAAATCTTAGGAGTAAGGGCATATTTCTTCTCACTGCATCTACCCTTAGTTCGCAATTGCCAGAGTTTGGTTTTCCAGTCGGCCTAATTGAGCCTGTTCATACTCTTTTTGGCAAGGGGGCGGGATATGATATTTTCCTCAAAAAATATGATCTTACTCCGAGTGATGTAATTGTAATTGGCGATGATGATTCCAGATCAGATAGTGATCCTGCTAGAGAGCGTGGAATGCCATTCATTCTAGTTGAGGAAATTAGATACTGCCGAACTATCGAAGATCTTAATGAGGTTGAAACCGCGTTGGCAACCTATTTCGGAGCGGATGTGGTGGCAAAGCCGGAAGAGCCGAAAAAGAAGCGAGTGGTAAGCGACCTCCCGAAACCGTTATGGAGAGAAAGGCACCCAGTACTGGCAAAATGGGTCGGATTGGGCCCGAAAAAGCTTACGCACTAATCGAAAATCTCTCGAAAACTATTTCTTCATCCCTTCAATCAGTTTGGACTCGCATTGCTCGTCCAAATCTCTCGGAAATCATTTCTTAATTTCCTCAATTATATCCAGGCAATCCTCCAGCCATTTCATTTCAAAGTTGCCCATGTGCGCAATCCGAAGCCCGTTATCAACATAAACTCCGCGGCATCCGACAATTTTTATCCCCGTTGCCGCAAGCCCGTCCTTTATCTTCTTTGCTTCGTCCTTATCCTTGCAAACAAAACCGGTAACAGTATTTGATTCAAACCCTTTCTCTGCAACCAGCGGGAACCCAATATCTACGAGTCTTTTTCGAACATAGGCTGCAGCATCCGAATGCCTTTTCACTGCGCTAACCAGCCCGCCTTTCCTATCCAAAACATCAAATGCAACCTGCAATGACCAGAATAATGAAACTGCCGGAGTGTTCGGGGTCTGCTGGTCTTTCAAATATCTTTTTTTGTGCCTTTTCAGGTCCATATAATAGCTTGGAACAGAATCTCGCTTCGTATATCGTTCAACGGCTTCTGCGCTAAGCCCTATAAGAGCCATTCCTGGTGGAGCAGCAATCCCTTTTTGGCTTCCGGTTACGAACCCATCAACATAAAATTCCTTCATGTTGAATTCTGTTCCTGGCCAGGCGGATATCCCATCAATAATCGTCAGCATTCCCTTGGATTTCGCATATTTGCAAATGTCCTTAATATGATTCCTAATCCCATAGCCTGTTTCATTGTAAACCATCGAAAGAACCTGGGCATTACTTCCATCTATTTTTTCCTTTGCTCGTTCAAGATTCCATCCCTTTCCGCCTTCAATGGCTCCAGCATCAACGTTGGTATAAACTTTTGCAGTAGTAACCAGATGCTCGCCAAATTCCCCGTTCGGGAAGCAAACTGCCTTTTCGTTCTTGAATGTTAAATTGAGCATAAGGGTTTCCAAGCCAAGCGCGCCTGAACCAGTAATTACATAGGCTTCTTCAGCACCTAGATATCCCTTCAAGCGGGTGCATAAATCAGAATAAACTACAGTGAATTCCTTGCTTCTGTGGGTTATCATTTCCTTTGTCTGCGCCATTCTTATTTCTTCCAAAACTGGAACTGGTCCGGGTCCAAGTAGTACTCCCATATTTTCACCTAAACTTTCGGTTTGCTTTAATGATAAGTGCAATTCCGTTAATATATTACGATTACTGGTTCAGTATACCTTCTTACGTTTCCATTATACACGCGGTCGTGAATTATATTATCGACATATCTCTTTGCTTCCTCCTTGCTCTGGTGGAGCCATCCAAGGCGCATATTCAATCGTATTATCCGGTCCGGAATCATATGCCTTGTAGATTTTGGCGGAAGCGGCCGTTTTGCCAAAGCCTCAGCAACAACTTCTTTTTTTGTGAAATTCTTCCGGTAAAGGACAGTTTCGCCTTTCTCCAGATTTGGTTCAATATTGTCGTCTGCAATGTACAGTAGCTCGCTTTTATTTATCTTTTCAAGGACTCTTTTTTGCGCGTCAATCATTTCTACCAGATTGTAGCTTCCGCCTTCCAGAAGGCTGCATTCCTTGAATTTTTGGTTGACTAGCATGAAAGCTGCTCCCCGTTTATCTATTGCCTGTTTTCCCACTTCAAAATCAACTTTCTCCGCACGTATTCCCGCCTTTTGAAAATCTGCCGCCCTAAGCCGCTCGGATACGGGAAACCAGCCTCCCATCTGGATTTTTGGGTCGTCATAGTCTACCATTTGGCAAACTGCAAGCGGAACCTTGACCAATTCCAATACCTTCAACCTGTGGTTTCCATCTAAGACTGCCTTGCTTTTCTTATCTACGATTAGGGGGTCGACAAGTTGCCCGATATTAAGCATGGCTTCCTTTAGCCTCAGCACGTTGGCATCAATAGTCTGCTCGTGCTGCAGAAGGTCTTTCACTTCAATGATTTCGAGATTCTTTATCATAATCTCAAGCATTGGTTCACCGTAGGATTAGGTAGCATATAAGGAATGCCGATTTTAAATATCTTGCGAAAACGCCAAAATAAAGGGAAAAAACATAAAAAAATTAAAAGAAAGAATTGCCCCGTTCAGTTTTCCGGTGCAAGCGGGCTTCTCTCTTCTGTAAGAGCATAGAAATAGCTCATCATCTTAATGTGGTATGCGAGGTACATTTTTACCCAGTCCGCAACCGTCTTGTTTCTCTTTCCAAGAATCAAAATATGCCAGAACTGAACCAGCGCCCCGATGCATGCCAATATGGACAGCAATACCAAGACAATTACGCTTGGAATCATCCAAACCCATCTTACGAACAGTTCAATTCTGCTCGCTTCTTCCGTAAATCCAACATCATACTTTACTGTTTTCATGATTTCACCTTGTTTATGTACGCTCCTGCGTACTATAAAATTATTTGCTTTTATAGTAAATCGCTTAATTATCAACGTTTCCAGCGGTTTACTGGCTATAGCAAATAAGCTATTTAAGAAAGTTCGGATATCTTGCTTATTTGCTATCAGGGAGAATCGGGCACTTCTCATCTGTAAGCGTTGAAAGGTAGGCTTGCATTCGGATAAGATAGCGGTAGTACAAAAGCATCCAGTCGTTGAATGTCTTGTTCCTACTCCCAAGGATCAATATATGCAATACCTGGAGTGCATAGCCGATTGTCCCGAGTATTGCTACAAACACAAGCACTAGGATGCAGGGTATCATCCACACTAGCCTGATTAATAGTTCCAGCCTGCTGGCTTTCTTTTCGAATTTGACCCCATATTCGACTGTTTTCATAGTTATCCCTTGGAAATACATCAAAAAGCATATTTATAATAATTAGCGAATACAATGAATTTTACTGTTTTATGCGATCGTAGTCTAGTGGCTTTAATCTATTAGTTAAAGCTGGACATCGGTAGGATTTGAGATTGCCAAGGGTTTTTGCATTAAGCAAGAATCTGTTCTCAAATATTTCACGACCCGGGTTCGAATTGCGTCTCCAGTCATGAGTTTCGCGTCTTGTTGGATATTCAAGACCGAAGACTGAAAACCGGAGACTCGCGAATTTCCCGGCGGTCGCATATCTTTTCTTTTAGAAGATTGGGAATCCGCAAACTCAAGGCGTTTGCTTGGTCGCATTTTTTTGTTTCACAAAAAATAGACAAGAAGCCAAAGACTTCTACATCGCACATATTTTTTTATTTTCAATCCGTTTACTTACTTTATTCCCTTCACGAACGGAAGCCATGCCCCTGCAACTTCGACATCGCTCATGGAATTGCAGTTTTCAAAGCATCTTCTTGCATCTGAAACCTTTCCCAATGGCCCGCCGCTTGCGCTTAATATGACTCCTTTCTCAACCTTTGCTATCGTAGATCCGTAATTATTCTTTATTTCATTCCCTTCGATTTTCAGGAACGCTTCTCCAAGCTCATCGCAGATTTCATTGTTTTCAACCCGCCCGACCAAAGTCCCGTCCTGTTTTTGAACAATCCCATTATCCATGATGAAAGTAACCATATAGTCACCAGTTTTTCAGGTTTGCTGCAAATTTTGCAATCTGCATGCTTGTTTTACCTATTCTCACTTCTATTTAAATATTTTAAAGCTTTCATATTACCATGGAAACGCTTGCATTGCTCATCATAGACGTTCAGAACTATTTCATCAACGAGCATACGCGCTCTTTGCCCGCTAAAATTGCATCCCATATTGGGCAGTGCGATTATGATGCAGTGCTGTTCACCAAGTTCGTAAACCAAAAGCATTCCAATTTCGTAAAGATGCTCGGGTGGGATAAATGCACTTCTTCTCCGGATACGGATATTTGCGAGGAACTGCGTGGATTGGCAAATCGTGAAAATGTTTTTGAAAAGCATACCCTATCTGCGTTCAAGAATCCGGGGGTTAAGCATTTTTTAGACAAGAACAAAATAACAAAACTATTCATCTGCGGAACGGATTCCGAGGCCTGCGTCCTTTCTTCTGCGTTTGAAGCTTTTGATTTGGGCTATGACGTGCGGATAATAAAAGAATTGTGCGCAAGCACCAACGGCGCGGATTTCCACGAGTATGCAAGGACGATAATTGAAAGGAATCTGGAGCCGAAGAAATAAACGGAGCAATTGTTTGCTGTTCTAACTTTTCTAAAATTCAGTCAATCTCCTCTGCGAAAGAATCCTGCTCATTGAAAGGTATTTCTTCATCTTTACGTTTAGTTTTCGTTCCAAATAAGCCATTGCATCCTTTACGCTTGCGAATTTTCCATCAATATTTTCGAAAGCATTCCTTACGTTCTCCCGTACCTGCCAGACCCCGACTGGTGCAATATACCATTCTCCAATCTCCCGGAAAACGACCGCTTTCGCCTGTTTACGTATAGAATCCAAATAATCAACAACCGAAAACCTTGATGCGTAATACCCGCCAACTTGCTTATCGGCATATTTTGTCCGTCCGTAATATCCTTCATATTCTTCCGTAGTCCCTGCCCACATTCCGTTTTCCGGCCAGGATTCGAAGTTTTCAAATTCCCATTTTCCAGGGATTAAAAGAATGTGGAAATGGTTGTCCAGGAATGAAGAGGAGTAAACAGTAACTTCCTTTATTTCCGGGTAGTCCCTTATCTGTTCCATTTTCTGCTTTGCTATTATGTCATCCACTGCAGTTATCGACCATCTTGTCGGGACCAATCTTTTGTTTTTTTCCATCCCGAGCGTCCCGACCGAAAATATGTTCGTAATGTAATAATTGTCAAATCCATGGTCCATTAATTCTGAAATCGCCAGAGTTGCGGTAATATCCTCGTTAACTATGCTATCTACCTTTCCCGGGATTTTCGGGTTTTCCGCCTGCATGAACTTTTTTATCGGAGCGCTTGCGCCCATCGGCTTGTTTATTGCGTCGGTTTCCAGATTGAAATAGGGAACTTTTGTTAGCTGCATCTCAACGTCTATTGCCTTTTCGCTCAATGCAACCTCTTCCATATCCCTGCGCATTCTTGATTTTATCTCAAAATTTTTGTTTCCCCTTACGAACGACGCTTGCTGTGCAAGTATTTCCGCATAATCCTTTCCAAACAGTTCTTTTGGCGATACGCTCGCTCCAGTTGGATTTAGCCCCACTAATGGCCCGGCAGCAATGTTCGGATAGCCGTATTTCCCTACGAATATCTCTGAAGACGGCCCGAAAATATCTGCCGATGGCTTGTAATCTAGGAATTGTCGCTTGGCTTTTTCAAAAAGCAGGTAGGGAACGTTCATTGGAGGCTATTTATCGGTTAGAATTATTATTGCTTTCTAGCCTGCAAATACTCCCAGGTCCGCCCGTTACAACGCTTTAAATTCTTTCTTTGCAATAAGCTATTTGGTGTTCTTATGGCTAATCCTAATAACGCAACAGATAATGCAAAGACTGGCACATTTACAGTAAAATCAGGGCTTGCCCAAATGCTCAAAGGCGGCGTCATAATGGACGTTACCAACGTTGAGCAGGCAAAGATTGCGGAGAAGGCAGGCGCAGTCGCAGTAATGGCGTTG
>JBAYGV010000037.1:0-7401 GCA_041666445.1 Candidatus Micrarchaeia archaeon
TAAAGAATTTTATGATTTCGAGAGGCACGGAGGAATATATGGACCGTAAGATCATTGACTACATGGAACAAAACGAAGACCTGGAAGGATTATCTTCAGTGATTCGGTCCAAGAAGCATCCTGAAATGAGAATTGAAGCGATTAAAGCGCTGGCGCATGTAAAGAATTGCAAATTAAGCCAGCGGAGCATAGAGCTGGCCATACTTGAACTGGGCGGTATCGACAAGGACGTGCAGGTTTGTGCCATAGGGCTGCTTATCCAAGCAAAGGACGAACGGGGAGAAAAGTTTAGGAAAATACTGCAGCAAAATTTGGATTATGCGCTCGAAATTGGATTAGCCGAAACCGCACGAATACAGGCAGAATTCCTAAGAATAGCCAAAAGCGAGCATGACGAAAAATGGCTGGAAGCGCAGGAGAAAACATTCGTGAATTTTTATCTTAGAGTGTATGCCGAAGCCAATAAGAAAAAGGTGGACGCCCCTACGGTGGATGGCGAACTGGCTGCACTTGCAAAACAACGGATGGAACAGCATGTTGCAGCCCGAACGCGTTCAGAACCGCGGGTTTTCAGGAAATTAGGCGCAGTTTGCGGATAAAACAGGACGGATAATATCATTTATAAACACCTCTCTATATTAGTTATTCCAGGTGAATGAATATGACCCATGCAAAAGTTCCTGGATATGATAGAAGGCCGAGCGGAGTTTATGTTCCAAATGCCGAACTTATGAAAGCTGCGCTTGAAAAGGCAAAAATCCCCGCAGACAAAAAAATACGGTATCTGCCTCAGGATAACGAGATTGGCTCACTTGATATCGCAAGAAAGACTGGCCATGCTGCACTCTTAGTTGGGCCTACCGGGGTTGGAAAGAGTATGCTTACTAGATTTATGGCACAAAGATTGGGACTCCCCTATCTGTATATCACATGCGACCCGGACGCGACAAGAAGCAATATGACCGGCCATGAAAACGTAATATTTACCCAAACTGACGGGGGAGCAGAAATGAGAGTGCAGCAATTCATGCAATCTAACGTTTCGATTGCTGCCATGTGCGGGCAACCAGTAGTTCTGCTTATAGATGAATTCCACAAATTAAGGCCGGGATTGGACGCCATATTTTATCCAATAGCCCATGAACGGGAACTCAACCTTAGTGGGATACTCGGGCCAGGGGAAATCTATCAATTCCATCCGGAAAGCCTAATCGTATTTGCCCTTAACCCATACTATCAGAACGGGGGCATAGAAAAGGTTGACCAGGCAATGCGGCAGAGATTGCAGACCATTCATTTGGGAATGATAAGTAATGAAACGAAATTATTAGACATAGTTATGGCTAACGTTCCCGGGGCGGATTTGCACCGAGGCATATTGGAAGAGATATGCAAATTATGCGCGGGATTGTGCAGGGTTTTTGAGGCGTATCGTAACAAAACAGCAGCAGAAAAGCGGGATGCAGATCTGATTATGCGAATTGAACAGCACCTGACGGCAATAAACGAAGCGCCATCCCCTAGACTGCTAGTACGAACTGCAGAATGCATAGTTGCTGGCCAAGACCCGCAGCATGCAATGAAGCAGAATATTTTCTCTGCAATTACTGATGACCTCGGACCAACAGTAACCGCGCTGGCAAGCATTGCCACAGCAAGACTGAACCCAGGAAGCCCGTAGTTGTTAACTAACTAAACGTGGAGCTTATGGGGTCGACCGTAAAGGAAGAGACAAAAGGCACTCTCGTACAGGGCAGGTTCCCTGCTGCGCAACCTCAGGCACAGCACGCTGAAAAATACCGCGGGCACCCTGCAAAAATACTTGAAGACCTTACCGAGGCAATCCCATTGCTTAGGGAAAATGCATTGGAAGGGGAACGAAAAGGAAAGCCAAGGCTTGAAGAAAAGGATTTTGCTGCACTTGCAAACCGTTCGGAAAAGGAAATAGTAGATTCGCTGGTTGAATTTATCGGGGCGTACAAATACACATCGGATGAGAGTTTCAAGGATAGCAGGGATACCCTTGTGGACAATGCAGCAGCTATTTTTTCCCATGACACTTGGAAAATATACCAGCTTAATGAATGCGTTGCCATGTTTGATTCTGATGAAGTACTGGAAGCATTCCTTTTGCAGTTCATTCCAAATATGCACAGGAATATATACTGGATGCCATTCCTCAACAAGCTTTTAGAAGTCGAAAACATGGACGCGCTTAAATCTCTTCTTTATGGAAACGAAATGGGGCAATACATCGTAAGCTGGAGTGAAAGTGTAGTCATGTTTGAAGAGGCAGAATATGCCTATGGGCTTAGCAGAATACCTAATCTTGAAACCGGACTGGATTTGCACGTAGAAGTTGGGGAGGATGAAGGATATTGTACGGATCCGAGCGGAAAAATAGCTATGCCACCTTTTGAGCATACGTTTGAAACACGGGAAGAAAATTCGGAATGTTATTTTGTAACCCTGTTTCACGAGCTTGGCCACCATAAATGGGGAACATTTAGGGTTAACATGGACCCGCGCGTATTTGATTACGAAGCGTTTGGGGTCCGCCATGTTTCCCATAACAGAATTTATGATGGGGCATTGGAGGTAGTGGTAGCGAAAATAGGGGGACCTGAAGAAGGGAAAAAGGATGATAAGCCAATTGTAATAACCAGATTCGATGATATAATCGAATTGGTAAAATATCCGGCACTACTACACTTTTTGCATAATGTAATTGACGATGGCAGGATAGATGCAAATAATATCATGGAATATCCCGGGCTTGCCGGAAGATATAGGCGGAATACTGAATCGTTGCTTGCAAAACGCCCGAAATTGGAGGACCCGAATTTGCAAACATTGCTTGAAGCAATACTTCAGTATGCAATAGTTGGGAAGACGACTACAAAAATCCCGCCCGGAATAGAACAAAGATTCCTTGAAGCTAAACATTTCATTGACCGTGTAGAATGCGGGCCGGAAACCGATGGAACAGCATCGCTGAATTCTGCCATGAGAATCTACCTTCTTCTTGAACACGCCGTTGAAGAGGAAATCAAGAAAATGAAGGAAAATGATGTGCCAAAGCCAATGAGAAACTCGAAAACGAAAGTTGGGGAAGGCAACGCATCGCCGCAATTGACCCAGAAAAAGCCAAAACGGGGAAGAAGGGGGAGGCCAGGGGTAAATCCTTTGCAGTTTGCCAATCCTGAAGAAGGGGAAGAAGAGGGAGAACAATCTGGAAAGCCGGGAAAGCCAAAACCGGGAAGAGGAAAGCCTGGAAGCAAAACTGGGGAAGACGAAGATGAATCGGGCGGAAAACCTGGAAAAAAACAATCTGGAACGCAAGCTGGCGATGAAACCGAAGGCGAAAATGATGAGCAGCCAAAACCAGGAACTCGCGGAAACATGCCAAAACCAACTGAAGATGAGGGCGAGGGAGAACCAGAAGGCAAACCAAAGAATGGAAATAAAAATGGAACTCCCGGGCAAGGCAAAAAAATATTCATATATAATGGTTTTAACGGGGAAAAATTTACTAGGAACGAGCATGTCATTGAAGAAATACAGGCAGACGGAGAGGTAGTAGTTCCTGAACAGCAGGATGCAATAAGAGTTGTAAGAATATTCAAAAGATATGCCCCAAAGCGTGGGGAATTGGTGCGCGGGGTTGAGGACGGAGACGTAGACGCAGAACTGCTTGAAGAATATTTGCGGGAGCTAGAATGTGGGAGGGTTCCGGAGCGGGCATTCTATTCAAGAGTGCTTTATGAAGAGCGGGATGTTGGGTTTGGAGGACTTGTTGACTTGAGCGGAAGCACCTCACAGGTAAGGGGAGCGATAATCAAGGCAATGAATACGCTTAACACTGCAAGCGAAACCTGCAATGATCCGTTTATTGTAGGCGGGTTTACTACTGGACGTGAAGATAGCACCGAAGTTTATGTTGCAATGAAAGAAGCGCATGAACATGGGATAAGAAATAGCGACCTTTGTGGAGGCACTCCGATTGGGGGGCCAATAAGGCACATGTGCCATAAGATGAAGGAGGGCATGCGGAACAAAGGAAATCTGCACATGTTTGTAATTACCGATGGGGATGCAAACGTTTGCAGGGCGCCAAGGCCATTGGGAAAAGAGAGCAACGGGAATGGCGTGAACATCCCCGTTGTTGATGCAGCCATGGCAGTTGACGAGGCTTGGAAAAAACATAGGATAAGAACTTCAGGAATTGGAATTATTTATGATGAGAGCGGGCGGGAAACCATGGCCGGTTTCCTACGGGAAATATTCGGGATTGGGAATTATCTGATTGTTACCGACAAGCAGGTTTACGCAGGGAGTTTGGACAGGTATTTTGAAGGATTTTACAGGAAAACGGCGAACAAGTTGAGATGAAATGACGGAACTGGACGAAGAAATAGGGCATATATTAACACGAATATCTCGTATCGATACGCCAAGAAACACGAACATAGATAGGCTAGCCCACATCGGAAAACCAGCAATCCCTAAGCTGTTAGACGCCATAGAAAATGGAACTGGATTATACCATGAACGATATCTCCGAGACAGGCAACTGCTTGGGATTGCCGCAGTTTTGATAAAAATGAATAATCGGGAAAGAATCCCGGGAATAATCAAAATGGTGCTAGAAGCAATTCGCCGGGCGGATCATGATGAAGTGGGAAATTTCGATATTACGCCCCAATTATACTATCGGGAAATTTTGGATCTGTTCATATCTGTAAAAAAAGAGCTGCCGGAATTGGCAGAAGCAATTGCAAATGAAAATCCAAAGTTCAAGCATGCAAGAAGGGCAGCATTTGACATATTAAAAAGAATGGCCACGCGAGAGGATATATCTGAAGTTATGCCGGAATTGTATCGAATAGCAAAAAATAATTATTCTATCGGGCCCGGATCATGGACGATAAAGGCAATAGAATTGATTTGGTCAGCAATGGAAGTAGATGATGAATGCATTGCTAAAGGCATTGGGCACGTATTTGAAAAACAACGGAACGTGGGAAAACGTTTAGACCAGAACAGTGAAAAGATAGATTTCGAATCCGCAAGGGAGAAGACAACAAGGGAATATCTACGGGCTGTTGAAAAAATAAGAAACGCGCGTGTTGAAGCCCCAATAGTAGACTGCGAACTGACAAGAATGGCCGAACGAATGATGGAACAGCGAGCACGGAGTGGAAACCGAAAGGTTTTCAGGCAGGTAAGGAGGGCGGTTGCATGAGCACACTAGACGAACGGATAACTTGGCTATTATCGCAATTTTCTTCAACATTAAGCGCAGCAAAAAGAAATGACAGCATTCTAGGTGAATTGGTTCGGATTGGAAAGCCGGCAGTTCCAGAAATAATCAATGCATTGTCAGGAAGAAACGCAATACCAAAAATATATTTGATTTTTGCGCTTGAAGAGATTGGTACAAAAGAGGAGATTCCAGAGGCGGTACCTGCACTGATAGGCGCACTTAAATATGCGACCATTGGTGAGTATATTGAACGTGCGCTTTTAGCGATAGGAATGAGAGCCCCAGAAACAGCAATACCAATAATGCTCCAGAACCAAAATGCCGCAAGAGAACGGAGAGTGGTTAATGAAATAATTGCAAAACTCGGAGAGCCTGCAATCCCATATATGCTTGAAGAGTATATTATTGCAGGAACGAAACATGAGTGTGATGGATTCGGGCGCCATATTGGTTATGAATCTGGACGCCACCTTGCAAGTATAGACCCAATATTTTCAAAAATAATATTTAGGTATAATGTACCTACATCAGGATTAGAATACGGATTACGAGTTGGGTTGGAAAAAGTTCGGAAACGGGCAGAACAATATTTGAACTTGCTGAGAAAACACGAGCCTAAAAAGGTAACTGAATTTGTTGCGTACATGGCAGTTTTTTATGGGGAAATTGGAGAACGCACTGGGCAACCTGCACCAGAATTTATGGACGCGCTTAATACTGAAGGACTTCGAAATATGATGATTAGCATTTTGTTATGGCTTGCAAAATCAGACAATAAAGGTCTCGATGGCCCGAATAATATACTAGTTCTAAAAAAACATGAAGTTAAACTTGCATTTATAGACGCACTTTGTAGCCCTGAGATATCATTAGCGCATAATGCAGAAGAGCACGTAAGAAAAAACTACTGGGAAAACGAAGAACGCGCAATTGAAATTGGATTGAAAAAACTTGGAAGCGAACAGCGGGAATTTTTAAGAATGGCAAAACAGATATTACCTGCAAATGAATATGAAAAATTGCAGAATAAATTTGCTGGATTTTACATTAGAGTTGCGGAAAGAATACGAAAAGAACGGGTTGACATCCAGCTGGTAGATTGCGGGCTAACCAGATTGGCAATTGAACGGATGGAACAAAGAAAAAATGATAACCGACCGAAAATGTTCCGGCAGGTAAGGAGGGCAGTCGCATGAAACAAGACGTGGAACAAAGGATCTTTTCGCTAGTACGGCAATTCGAAATGCCATATACCAATGCCATACTAGAAACTAATGAAAGAATATTTGACGAGATAGTAAATATGGGAACTCCGGCATTGCCAGCCATCTTCCGCATCCTTAATGGCTTCATTTTCACGAATTCACGCGGAGAACTTTCATATTTAGTTCGGGCAGTTGAACGGATGGGAACAACCAGGGATATTTCCAAATATGCCCCATTTTTGATTCACGCACTTGCCAATGCCCAGATTAGCACACTAGTTGAAGGCACCCTTGTAGCGATGGGAAAAAAATTCCCAAAAACAGTACTGCCGGAATTATGGAAGTATATGAACAAATTCGCAGCTTCAGTGCCACTGGAATTGTGGGCAGATAGGAACGGACAGATTAACCAGATAATAGTTAAAATCGGGGAACCCGGAGTCCCATACCTGCTGGATGCCAGGACAGACGTAAGAAATAGCCTGAATGGGAGATTTGTGCCAGAATTGGGGGGCATAGACCCGATATTTTCAAAAATAATATTGAATGATTTCATAACTGAGAAAGGATTGCGATGCGGAATCGATGTTGGGAGGGAATGGATAAAGAAAAGGGAAAAACAATATTTGCTGGCATTACGAAGGAATGAACAAGAAACGAGACAATTTTACGGGGGAAGCCCAATACCAAGTTTTGTTGGAAAAATGGCAATATTTTACTATGAACTTGGGGAAAGGACCGGAGAACCCGCTCCCGAGTTCACGAAAGCGATTAACGACGAACGGCTTCGTAGCGCATTGATTAATGTCCTACTAAGTCACTTCAGACCAGACATCCATGGCACTAGTTTCATGCGAATTTTCCTGAAAAAAGAAACGGAAGCCATACTGGTAGAGGGGCTTGGGAACAATGACAAGAATACGGCGGCCA
>JBAYGV010000038.1:0-7290 GCA_041666445.1 Candidatus Micrarchaeia archaeon
GCATGGGCGGCGGAACCGGCGGCGGTGCTGCACCAATTGTTGCACAGATTGCAAAGGAGCAGGGCGCGATTGTAGTCGCCATGGTTACCTACCCATTCGCTTTGGAAAGGGCAAGAAAGAAGAAAGCAGACGAATCAATTGCAAAATTGAAGAAATTCTGCGACTCTGTAATTATATTGGACAACAACAGGTTGGTCCAGTTGGTTCCGAACTTGCCAATGACTGAAGCATTTGCAGTTGCCGATGAAATTCTGGCAAGGGCAATCAGCGGATTGGTATGGACGATTACCCAGCCATCATTGATTAACATCGACTTCGCAGATGTCCGAGCAATCATGCAGGGCGGAGGAGTTGGCTTCATCGCAGTTGGCGAAGGAAAGGGAACCGATAAAGTGAAAGCGGCATCCGAAGGAGTAATCAAGAACAGGCTGCTTGATGTTGATTTCGAAGGCGCAAAGGGCGCATTGATTCACATCTCGGGCGGTGCAGACTTGACACTCGGCGATGCAATCAAGGCCGGTGAAATGATTACCGAAAAGATGGACGCTGAAGCAAACGTCAAGTGGGGAGCGAGAATCATGCAGAACTACGAGGGCAAATTGGAAATCGTTGCCATCGTGACTGGCGTGAAGGGCGCATCCATTGCAGGCGGCCCAATTGAAGAGGAAGCGAGCTCAATGCCAACATTCTCTTCCGATCTCGAAGTCCTTGGTTAGAGGACTTTGAGAGCCATATGGCGACGCATCGCCATATTGGACTTGGAAGTACTTGGTTAGACGTTCTAACCAATTTTCTCTTTTTTTATTTTTATTATTTTTTTTCTTTTCTAATGTTTTTTTCTTATTTTCCGAACTCCGACTCGAACAAAACATATTATATATATTTCCATACGTAAACACAAGTAAAACGAGGGATAATCATGACTAGAAAACTTACTCGCGCAGATTTGGATGCACTGGCACAACGGGCGTTTGGAGGCAAAACATTTGACCAAGTAAGAAGTGAACAAAAACAAAGTACTACTTTTAATGCCTGCTATGGAAATGATACGGCAACACGATTGGCAGCAGTTAAGAAAGTAATAGAAAGCAAAGATGAAGATTGGGCAAAAGACGTCCTTTTAGGCTGTAAACACAACGATGCCGCGGGTGCGTTATTGGACGGATTTGCAGGAAAATTTGATACCTTAACTTTAATGCAGGCTGCAGCAGGACGCGATGCGACCGGGTTGGAGATAGTAAAGCGAACTAATGACCCGGTTCTTCTCGAACGAATACGAACAAGAGTGTGGATAGCAACAATGGAACCCAAAAACCCAGTATATGTTGCAGCAGGCAAAAAAATCGCAGAATTTGAAACGATACAGCAGGCAAGGGAAATTTTTGATAGCGACCGGGCACAAGCGATAGACCTAATTTGCAAATGCGAAATCCCAAGTGTAGCCGCAATAATACTTGGCGAGGTTTTCAGCAGGCTCGAGGAGAGAGAATTATTTAGGTTAATATCTCATGGCACGGATGCCGTGGGGGTAGAGGTAGTGCGAAGATGCGACAATCTGGAAATACTCAGAGACATAGTAGCAATCGGGCGGGCGAACGACTCAAATGCAGCAGCTGCTACAGCGGAAGCAAAAATAGCAGCATTAACTTCCGTTCCGGGAGAAAGACCAGCGCAATAATAAACTTCATTCTATTTTTATCTTCATTTTACGCTTGCAAACGCATGACGAAGTCCATTTAGTGTAGTCCTATTTCTCTCGAGACGAGAGAACGCATTTCGGGCTTTTCTTTCCCTTAAAGCCGCAAAAAAACCTTTTGTGTTTGATTCCAAATCAGAATCGAGTTTTGGTGCAACGCGTGAAATAATTTCATCAGTTTTGCGTTCCAGTTCGCAAGTTCTCGCTACTATTTCAGTTCGCTTAGCCGAATCCGCAAGAATTTTCTTAACTGAGTCCTCCCTATGAAAACCATCAGCGAAATTCCGAAGCTCACCATAAATGATAGTTCCAATTGCAGAAAGAATGCCCCCTGCCAATGCATTCTGGCGGAAATAGTCCAAAAATTCTTTCGGAGCCAACTCAAAAACGTTCGCGATTGTCACCCCAACTAAAGCAATGATACCTCCAACGTATACGAATTGACAGGAAAGATAGCGATTTGGCCCGAAAAAATCAGACCTGTAGTGCCTCCATTTTTGAAGAAGATTTCGAACTTGTACCAACTCCTTATCGTATGCTGAAAGGATAGCGCAATCAATTCCAAAATGAGCAAGCGAACTATCTGGAATTTGCCTTACTTTAAACGCAGGCTCATAGGTATCGATAATTCGGATATAACTTTCAACATCCATGCTAAAATTATGTGTCAACAAGAGTTTAATAATCTATCGCAAAATTTATGAAATTTTGCGTGCATTCGTAAATTATCGAATTTACGAATATAATAATATCGCACTCAAACATCCAGAAATAACACAACCCTTATATTTTTAATTGCGTATATACCTGCCAGGTGTTTTATATGTTCGACGACATCATAAGAGCAGCAAAGGGAGATTCTAGTTCTGTAACAGCGAATTCGGCAGAAATAACGCCGGTCAGCGAAGGCAACGAAGGCATAAGAATTACTGTGCTCGGGGTTGGCGGCGCTGGATGCAACTGCGTTGACAGGCTCATGAAAAGCAATGTAAAAAGCGCACAGGCATACGGAATAAACACCGATGGAAAGCACCTTCACCAGATAAAGGCGCACAAGAAAATACTCATTGGAAAAACAGTAACACGCGGCTTGGGCGCAGGAGGCGACCCGGCCATGGCAAAAAAAGCTGCGGAAGCAGACAGGGAAATGCTGAAAAAAGAAATTGGGGAAAATGAATTGGTTTTCCTAGTGGCGGGCATGGGCGGTGGAACGGGCGGCGGTGCTGCACCAGTTATTGCGCAGATTGCAAAAGAGCAGGGCGCAATTGTAATCGCAATTGTAACCTACCCATTCGCCTTGGAACGGGTAAGGATAAAGAAGGCCCAGCAATCTATCCAGGAATTAATCGGGGCTTGCGACACAGTAATCGTAATTGACAATAACAAATTAACATCCTACGTCCCGAATTTGCCGATAGACAAGGCTTTCGAATTGGTTGATTTGATAACCATACGAGCAGTAACCGGAATTTCAGAGACCATTATGTTCCCGAGCTTAATTAACGTCGATTACGCCGATGTCCGCACAGTAATGGAAAACGGCGGGCTTGCGATGATTTCATTGGGTGAAGCCAGCGGTGTGGATAGAATAGACAACGTAATAAAGGATACGCTCCAGCACCCGCTGCTTGACGTAAGCTACGAGGGGGCAAAGGGCGCATTGATCCATATCGAAGGCGGGGTTGACCTGAGCCTTGGGGATGCAATCAAAATCGGGACAAAAATAACCGAAAGCTTTGACAACTCGGCAAGCGTAAAAATGGGCGCAAGAGTGAATACGAACTTAAGGGAAGGGATTCGGGTAACCGCAATAATCACCGGAGTCAAATCGCCCTATATGTTCAAGAAAGATGATGCTGCGGCCTATGGCGGGCTTGAGATGAGCGCGGCCACGGACAACTCCATCCAGTATTTATAGATTTCCTTTTTTATCTTTATATTAATTATTTTCGTAATAAGCTTCTAATAGATATGGTGTAAACATGTTAGTTTTCGACCCATTTGTACTGCTGTTTTGGATATTTTTGAGCTCGTTCGTTCCTGGCGCGCTGCTTTCGCTTGCGATTTTCAAGAAGTCGGAGCTAAAGACCATTGAAAAGGTGCTGATAGGTTTCGGATTTGGGTTTGTTATACCTCAGGTCCTTCCGATAATCCTTGCCATAGCCGGAATAAAATATTCTTTTGCAATAGCCATGGCAGGCATAGCCGTGTTTTACCTGGTTGCGATATTCCTATTTATAAAAGAAAAACCTGGCGAATTCAAGCTGCCGAAAATGCCTGACTTTTCAGATTATCGCGCGTGGCTAAAGTATGCTGTCCCAGTACTTCTTGCAATTCTCATCTTCCTGACATTTTGGATAAGAATGCAATTTTACAGCCCAGTATTCCAGGAACTTGACCCCTATTATTATACATACGCAGTGCAGCAGCTTTTGACTCTTGGAACAAACCCGCACAATGACCAGACTGCCTGGTATCCCGAGGTTGAAGTAAGCCATAAGGTAGTCCCGGAATTAATTTACATGGAAGCTAACTGGGTCAATCTATACACTGGAGGCGGGGCAGACAACACCAACAACATGCTCGTTGCCGCAGTCTCAAGCATCTACCCGCCAATAGCCGGCGCACTTGCGATATTTTTCCTCTACCTGCTATTCTCATCCCAATATCGAAGGGAATATGCGCTCATAGGCGCAGCGATAGCGTCATTGCTTCCCATATTCATCTTAAAAACCGGGGGCGGCGAGATGGAAATCCAGCCCTATGCGTTTTTTGCATTGAGCTTTTTCTTTGCAATGTATGCATGGACAATGAAAGAGAAGAAATTTGAAAATGCTCTCCCATTCGCAGTGGCTTCAATAATTGCGCTTTTTGGGCTCAATTTAGGAAGCGCTTCGGGTTCGGTCGTAGTGGCTGCGATGATGATGTTCATCCCGCTGCAGGCAATAGTCTTATTCCTAAAGAAGGATGATGACGCCCAATTCAAAACATTCCTTATGGCCAATGCCATAATAATAATTTTTGGCAGTTATTTGCTGTCAAACATAGTAAACAATCTCTTCTTTGGGACAAATCCGAATCTTGGCATTTTAATCCCGAATTCAACAACGATTGTACTACTATTGACAGTTGCATTTTCATTGGTTTTATTCAAGCTCAAAGAGTACTTGAAAGATGGTGAAATGCGCACCTATTCATTATTGGGCCTTCTGGTTGCAGCAATGCTGATTTTTGCCCTTACCCCATTAAAGGATACCATATCAAATTTCGTGCTTGGGACTACCGGGGTTGCCAAATACCAAAATTCGCTTCAACGGACAATTGCTGAACAGGGCACAACGGGAGACATGTTCCAAGGCATGCTTGGATTTATAGCATCGACTCCGGATGAAATGTCCAATGCAATGATACCAGCTGCGCTTGAATTCCTAAGGGCGCCTTTTGCATCCATCCTAAGCATACCCATAGCAATACTTTCATTTGTCGGAAATATTTCAATGACGGCTATTGCCTTCCTGTTGAACGCGCTTTTTGGAGCCGGGATAGATTACGTAACAAAAGGCAATAGCTTGCTGATGGCAATACTTGCACTGGCCATACTTGCAACAATTTGTTCTGGCATAAGAACCGCAATGGGACGTAACACATTATTTTTGCTTTTTGCCGCTATCATATTCCCAGTCGTAATCGTAGGGATATTGAAAGCAAAATATACCATATACATGGGGTATTTCCTTGCCGGCGCGATTGCAATGGTGCTTGGCGAGCTTGAAATCGGGCTTTGCTGGATTTCCAGGCAAGTGCTTAATGAAAATAAAATAAAATTGGCAGCAACTGCCATAAGCGCATTCTTGATATTGAGCGGGGCAGTTTTAGTTTACTTCCAATTTTACCATGATGGGCTGGCTTCGTCCCTTCTTGCGAGTTCAACAACTGTAAGGTTCCAGGATAACCCCCTTGCAGCAAAAGCAAAACTTGAATCCGCATGCAACCAGCTGAAGATGAATGGGCAAAGCAATGACCTAATATGCCTGGCTGCAAGCGATCCGGTTGCGTATGCAAACAAAGGCACGAATTACCAATATGACGTTAACTTATGCGCAGTTTCACTTTACAGCAACCCATTCGCCCCGAAAAGCGATGAAAGCCTTGCTGCAGGCTATAGGTGCCTTAGGATAAATGATTACTGGATTGAAGCAATGGAATGGATACGGTATAACACCGAATCAAACTCACGAACTACATCCTGGTGGGATTACGGCCACTGGATAAATTATTTCGGCCAAAAAGATACGGTCCTTAGGAACGAGCATGCTTCAACCCATATGATTGGGGAAGTTGCCCACGCATATATCGATGGGACTACCCAGGATTTGATTGACTTCATGAAATCGCATGATTCAAAATATGCGCTTTTCGATGCGGAACTATTGCTGAGTGGAAGCACGCTTGGCGGAAAGTACGGAGCGCTTAACTACCTCTCATGCTCAAGGGACAACGAAACAAATGTCAGCCTGCCTCCCGGAACATCTGCCTGTGAAGCAGAACATATGTGGGAAATGGTTTACGTGCCACAAGGAAGCAACGCCCAGCAGTGCGTAATTTCACAAAGCACAAAGAAAACTGGGCTAGTTGGATATACTGCAACCCTAGAAAAGGATGCAACCGGCGCAATAAAAAGCAAAATGACACAGACCTATTGCCTTGGCGAAACAACGCTTTCAAACGGCCAGAAAAGCACGGTTACCTACGACTTGAACAAGAAGTATGACAACGGGGACCTTAAATTGAATAAGGCGATATTGCATTTGGACAGCGAAACTGCAGATAAGATTGCGATATTTACCCTGTTTTATACTAATGACAAGATTTGGATAGACAATGGGGAAGTAAAAGACGGGTATGAAGACAGGAAAGGAAAGTTCTATGATTCAAACCTGTATAGGGCGTATTTCCTTGAAGATTTACCCGGGTTTACCCTGGTGTTCAAGAGCTCGAATAATGCAGTCAAGATATACAAACTGAACGAATGACGGTGTGCTGATGTACTCTTCAAAGCTCGAATTGGAATTCAAAAAGAAAGGGATAGTAATTGGCGACCAGATACGAGTTTTGGGCAAAAACGGGGAAAACAAAGGCCTCCTAATGCCACGCGCATCGGAAAGCGATGTGATTGTGATAAAGTTGGATAACGGCTATAATATCGGGATTTCATCAGAGGGAGCAAAGATTGAACTCGTAAAGAAAGGGGAAAAACGGGCAAAAGAAATACCCTGCAACGAGCCGGTAGGCGAAATAGCGATTATCGGCTGCGGGGGGACTATTTCTTCAAAAGTTGAATATACTACCGGCGCGGTTTATCCGGCAATAAGCCCATGCGAACTGAAAAAAGCATTCCCTGAACTGGAAAAAATATCAACCATAAAGGCAAGGCAGATTTTCGCTTTGCTTTCTGAGGATATGAATTCGGAACACTGGAAAATTGCCGCCCGCTCAATTGCAGATGAAATAAATGAGGGGGCGAAGGGAGTAGTAGTGATGCATGGTACAGATACGATGACGTATACGAGCGCAGCAACCAGCTTTATGCTGCA
>JBAYGV010000039.1:0-7213 GCA_041666445.1 Candidatus Micrarchaeia archaeon
CTATGAAAACCACGGCCATAGCCAATTCGAATATTGCCATAATCAAGTATTGGGGGAAACGGGATTATGGATTGAATTTACCGACAAATAACAGCATTTCGTTTACCATGGACGACAAGCTAAAGACGGAAACGACGGTTGAATTCGATCGAAAAATTAGAAGGGACGAACTTATTCTTGATGGAAAATGGGCAAGCCCGAAAGAAACTGCGAGAGTAGAGCAATTTATGGATATTATAAGAAAAATGGCGAAGACTAAACTAAGGGCAAGGGTTGTTTCAAAAAACTCATTCCCCAAATCCGCGGGTTTGGCATCATCTGCTTCTGGATTTGCTGCGCTTGCTGGCGCTGCGTCTCGGGCAATAGGCTTGAAATTATCCCCGCGCGAGCTTTCGATTTTGGCAAGATTAGGTAGTGGCTCGGCGTCCCGCTCGATATTCGGCGGTGCAGTAGAATGGCAAGCTGGAAAGAAAAAAAACGGGAAAGATTCGTTCGCGTTTCAATTATCTCCTGCTTCTAAATGGGCAAACTTACGGAACGTAATCGGGCTAATTTCAGAAAAGGAAAAGAAAATCAGCTCGATTGAAGGGATGAAAAGATTGGAAAGTTCGGCTTTGTTTAAGTGCAGATTAAAGACGATGGGCGAACGTTTGCGAATAGTTCGGAATGCGATTAAGAAAAGAAATTTTTCGAGCATGGCACTTGCAATTATGCAGGATAGCAACAATATGCATGCAACTATGCTGGATTCCTGGCCGCCAGTGAAATATCTAACCGAAGCGTCTTACGCAATAATTGACCAGGTTCATGAGATTAATGAATCCTATGGAAAGCAGGTTGCAGCCTATACGTTTGATGCTGGACCGAATGTACATGTTTATACTACTTCAGAATACGCCCGCGAAGTTGCAAGAATGTTATGGTCTACTGACGGGATACAAAATGTGCTTACCTGCGGCGTTGGCGAAGGGATTAGGTTTAGCGAAAGGCACTTATTCTAGTTGTGGTTAAAAATAGTTAAAAGTAAAGGTTTAAATAATGTTCAATCCATAAATCAATAGGGTGCAACTATGGGATTAACATTTGGAAAAACGGCAGCAGCGGTAATATTAATAACCTCCGTAGCATTCGCAACCGGAGCTTCAAAATACAAGGCATTACAAGAGGATATAGTTCGAGGCAGGCAAAAGGATGCAATGGCACTTATGGGCCAAATAGATTGCTTCAGAGGGACAACTTCGGTACAGTTAAAACAAGGTTCCGTACGGATAGATGCGAGAGATAAAACCGAAGCTGGTAAATGGAAAAGGGATGAAATGCCAATGGATGGAAAAACCTCCATAGATGGGTTTGTTTTAACTGGGAAGGAACTCCCAGATAAAAAGATAGTCCTGACCATAACTGACGTAAAAACAGGAACGATATCTGGAACTTTGACTAGCCATATAAGGTGCAACCCTTAGGTTACAGCCTTATTTCAGTGCAAATCGTCTTCCTTCCAGTTAGCAATAGTTCTACACGGTCAGCTTTCCCGGCATTCACAATATAGACTGGCGCCTTCAATTTCATTATCTCATTGAATTTGCCTTCCATTCCGCCAGTAACATCAGGAGCCCCGGAACTTTTCAGATGCTTCATTATGTCCTTTATGTTTTTCCTGTCAATCTTCGGGACAACTTTGCCTTCGACAAGAACGCCATCTACGTTGCTTCCCATGATAATTCGTTTTGCCTGCTTGCCTAAGATAGAAATAATCTGGTCGCCAGAGCAGACCGAACCGCCCATCCTATCGTCCAAAACCATATCTCCATGCAAAATCGGCAAAAATCCTTTTTTCAAATAATCATAAATCACTTGGGAATCGAACTTGGCAATTCGCCTGTTCCTTTGCCTAATTATCGCAGTAGGAGGAATAGAAATTGCCGGGACTTCGTTTTTTATCAGTTCTTCAACAATCATGCTGGAGAGATAAACGCAAGCAGCGTGAGTATCGGCATAACCCAATCTTTCTCGGTCAGTTTTTACGCCTTCATTTATCCCGTGGGCTAATACTGGCGCGTGGCCGAACGAGCCTGCACCGTGGATTATTACGATGTCTTTTACGCCTTTTTTCCAGACAAACGCTATCATCTGGGCGAGCCTGCTAATATTGAGCTCGTCCGCTTCCATATATCCATGTTTTTTGGTAATTACGCTACCGCCTAATTTGAGTATTTGCATGGTTTACTATAGAACGGCATAGTTTAAAAGGTTAAATGCGACTTAATTTTGTGCGGATTTTAGTTGCAGTTACAGGAGCTTCAGGCATCATTTACGGGACAAAACTAGTGGAAGCCTTGAAGAAGTTGAAGGCAAATTTCTCGATTATTATAAGCGAGGGGGCGAAAAAAGTTGCCTTGGCTGAAGGGGAAAAACTGCCGAAAGGAGATTATGACGAGAAGGACCTGAGTGCGCCGTTCGCTTCCGGCTCGCATAAAATGGATGCAATGGTTATTTGTCCGTGTTCCTTGAAAACGCTTGGGGAAATAGCTAACGGGGTTGGAAGCAATTTGATTGCAAGAAGCGCTGAAGTTATGCTTAAGGAGAGGCGGAAATTGGTGCTGGTTGTACGGGAAACGCCTCTTTCTTATATTGCGATAAAGAATATGGAAATGGTTACGCTTGCTGGCGGGATTATATTGCCTGCTTGCCCTGGGTTTTATTCAAAGCCGAAAACCATTGATGATTTGGTTAATTTTGTTGTCGGGAAAACGCTTGACCAAGTTGGAGTGGAGCACAAATTATTCAAGAGGTGGAAAGAATGATAGGGGATACTTTGAATGTTTCAGGAGTACATGGGCTTTCTTTTCGCGAATTCGTAGACAAATTGCGGGAAACAGGTGAACTGGTTGAACTGAAAAAACCAGTTTCAAAGCATCTCGAATTAGCCGGAGTTGCCGCAGCATTGGATGGAAAGCCAATCTATGCAGAAAATATCAAGGAAAATTCAGATGCGCGAGTTGCGGCAAACGTATTCTCTACAAAAGACCTTGTTTGCGATTATCTTGGATGCACTAAAGATGAATTGATTCCAAAAATGATTCATGCGATAAACAACCCGAGCAAGCCCAAATTAGTTGCGAGCGGACCGGTTTTAGAGGTTAAGACGAGCGACGTAGACTTGGGTAAGTTGCCGATTCCGTTCCATGCTGAAAAAGACGGCGGGCCATATTTTTCTTCAGCAATAATAATCGCAAACGACAAGGAATTCGGAAGAAATTGTTCTTTCCATAGGATGCAGGTGATTGGGAAAGATCGAGTAGTCATGCGAATTCTCAATCGCCATCTTAACGAGTTTATAAAAAGAGCGGGCGGGGAGCTTGATATTGCATTTGTTGTCGGAGCTCCTATTAATGTTCTGCTTGCTGGCGCAACATCCGTAGATATTGGACGGGATGAATTGTGGATTGCGAATACGCTAATGCTGCTTGAAACAGTCAAGCTTTCCAATGGAATTGAAGTTCCTGCGAACGTTGAATTTGCTTTTGAAGGGAAGATTACGAAAGAGTTGGTGGACGAAGGGCCTTTTGTAGATTTAACTGAAACTTACGACGTAGTAAGAAAACAGCAGGTAATGAAAGTTACGAAAATGTATCATAGGAAAAACCCAATCTGGCATATGCTTTTGCCTGGCGGATTGGAACACAAAATACTTATGGGAATGCCGCGCGAACCGACCATATTCAATGAAGTTGGAAAAGTCTGCGAATGTAAAGGAGTGAATATTACTCCTGGCGGATGCTCTTGGCTGCACGCCGTGGTTTCGATAAAGAAGAAAAATGAGGATGATGGGAAGAAGGCGATTGAAGCTGCGTTCAAAGGGCACAAATCGCTCAAGCACGTAGTTATAGTGGATGAAGATATTGATATTTACAATCCGGCAAGCGTGGAATGGGCGATAGCTACAAGAGTCCAGGCAGACAATGATGTAGTGATAAAATCAAATGAAAAAGGCTCATCACTTGACCCATCAGCAGACCCGAATACCTATGCGACTTCGAAAATGGGAATAGATGCGACAAAGCCATTGGTTGCGCACGGAAAGAATTTTACTAAGGCGAAATGGATGAAAGTACAGGTGAAAGACTACTTATGAACCTTACCCCCCGCGAACAAAAGATGCTTGATGGCGAACTTGGCGAAGCAACACGGCAGTCCATGGAAATATTGGTTGCACTAGGAAATATTTATGGAGCGAATGGAATGATTCCAGTTACCTCTGCACAAATTGCCGGAGTTTCATATAAAACAATTGGCGATGCGGGTTTGGAATATCTTCAGGAGATGGCCAAAAACGGCGCGAAAGTAAAAATTCCATCATTTTTGAATCCTGCGGGGATGGATGTTGAACAATGGAAAAAGCTTAGGATTCCTGAAGATTTTGCTAAAAAACAGATTGAAGTGTTGGGGGCGTACACAAAAATGGGAATTCAAAATACTTGCACTTGTACCCCCTATTTAATTGGGATAAAGCCAAAGCTTGGTGAGCATATTGCTTGGTCGGAAAGCTCTGCGGTTGCCTATGCAAATTCTGTTCTAGGAGCACGGACGAACAGGGAAGGTGGTCCATCAGCGCTTGCAGCCGGGATATGTGGCGTAACCCCTAATTATGGCCTTCATTTGGACGAGAATAGAGTTTCCGATTTGATATTCGAAGTTGAATGCAAAGTGGAAAAGCAGTCTGATTTTGGCGCTTTGGGTGCGTTTGCAGGTGGAATTGCTACAAACAAGCATCCAGCTTTTGTTGGACTAAAGAAAGATAAAACCGGAGTTGACCAATTGAAAGCGCTTGGGGCTTCAATGGCTGCGAATGGTTCGGTTGCATTGTTTTATGTTAAAGGAATAACTCCGGAATTTGTCGTTTCTGACAAGCCGGAACGGGTTGTAGTTGGCGAAAAAGAGCTGAAAGAAGCGAGAGAAAAGCTGAGTAACGAATTGAAACTGGAACCTCAAATCATAACTATTGGTTGTCCGCATGCTTCGCTTGAAGAAATAAAAAACGTAGTTGAAGTTATCGAGCGGAAGAAAATAAAAAAACTTAACTGCGAATTATGGGTTTGCACTGCCAGAGCAACCAAAAAGAAAGCTGAAGAAGCAGGTTACGTTAAGGTAATTGAATCTGTTGGCGGGAATGTTGTTGCGGATACGTGCATGGTTGTTTGCCCATTGGAAAGAATGGGTTTTACGGTTACTGGCTGCAATTCTGGAAAGGCAGCGAAGTATTTACCTGGATTCTGTAAGCAAAAGGTAGTATTTGGGGATTTGGAGGAGTTATTAACCCAATAAAACAGTGTTTTTATACCTTTCTTAACAACATGTACACACTGGTGAATATATGATACCTATTTTTGCGCAAAACGTTGGTGCGGTAAATAAAGCATTATTGGCAAAAGTTGACAGCCCAATTTTGTCAATTGACAGATTAGCCAAAGTAATTCTTCCAGGTTCGCTTGGAGTTAAAAACGGAGAACGAGTATTGCTTGTTACCGATGTTTCTTCTTCAGAACGCGTACCCGAGAGCGGCCCGAAAGCAGAAAGATTGAAGATTTTAGCAAGATGGAAATCAGCAATTGAACTGGCCGGGGGGGATGTTTCCGTGCTTATTCATGAAGAAACAGGCAGCCACGGTAAGGCATTGCCAGAAAATGGAGTATTAATGTTCGATAAGCATGGGACAGCCGATGGCGTAGAATTAGTCATTCACAATAGTACGGAAGATGTAAACGTTGGCGATGTTCTTAGGCAGGCGCAGGTATTAGTTGGAATCCATACTTTTTCCGCAACTGGGCCGCTTAAGACAATCGCAACTGAAACAAGTGCCAGAGGGTTCAGCATGCCAACGGTAAATGAAGATATGGAAACGGTGATGTCCGCAGACCATAGCGAGTTTCCAGCAATAGCAAAAAAACTCAAGGCACTTCTCGACCCAATTGAAAGAGTTAGGTTAAGGTTTACGCTTGGGGATATAATATATCCATTGCAAATCGACAAGGCAGGGGTAGGGCTCCATATAAGCGATGGAACCGCACTTTCACCAGGAGTATTAGGAAATTATCCCGGTGCGGAAGATTATTTTGTTCCAGGTAAGAATAATTTAACTCATGGCTATTGGCCAATACTCTCTGCAGATGGTTTAGAAGTATTGGTTCTAAGGATTATCGGCGGGAAAATACAATTGCCAAATGCAGGCCAAGCAACTAGTTTCAAAGACAGGACTATTATTAAAGTTCTCGAAGATTTGAAACGTATGCCGGGAAATGCTAATTTTGCAGAACTTGGATTGGGGCTAAATCCGCTCGCAAGAACAGGTCCAGAAATAACGGTTCTAGAAGCTGAAAAAGCACTCGGAGTGCACCTTGCTTACGGGCAGGATAGCCATTTCGGGGGTTTGATAGGCAACGCAGTATCAGATGTCCACCAAGACATAGTTTATCCGAGAAGCGATGCCAGAATGAAAGTAGAATTGCTTGCGCTAGTGGGCAGAACTTGGCAGCCAGTAACTTGGTAATTCTAAACGGCTTTGTAAAATAATTTTACAGAGCCCTTTTTATTTCTTTTTTACTTTTATCTCTTTATGAATATCAAAGGCCGAATTATTTCACGCGGAATCGCTTCCGGCAAGCTTCTTATTAGCAAAGACCCAATCTCATTCTTAGGCGGGATTGACCCGAAAACAGGAATTGCAATCGAAAAAGGCCATTCGCTTGAAGGAAAAAACATTTCCGGAACGGTTTTGGTATTTCCAAGGGGCAAAGGCTCAACAGTCGGTTCCTACGTAATGCTTCAGCTTAAAAAGAATGGAAAGGCCCCGGTTGCGATAATCAACCTTGAAGCAGAGCCGATAATTGCGGTTGGCGCGATAATCTCGAAAATTCCGATGGTAGACAAGCTCGAAGCGAACGGATATGAACAATTATGTGGATTGCGGGACGGGACGGAAATTACGGTTGACGCGGATAGCGGAACGATAACGTTCGGTACGGAAACGAAGCGGTGAATGGATGACTACCTATCAAAAAGGGGCAAGAGCTGAACATGAACTAATAGATTACTTTGACGCCCAAGGTTTTTCAGTAATACGCGCAGCAGGAAGCGGCGTATCTTCATTATCCCCGGATTTATTGGTTTTCAAGCGCGGGTTGCAGTACGCAATTGAATCCAAAGCGCATGAAAC
>JBAYGV010000040.1:0-7205 GCA_041666445.1 Candidatus Micrarchaeia archaeon
AGCAATTGCTTGGCTGACTCCGTGGCAGGTCACTAATCCAGAACCAACTGTTTGCGGAGAAGTAAACACCAATTGGCCTTGAGGGACAGCTACATCTTTCCAAGTGTGGGGCGCCATTTGGGTTACTGCCCATCTTTGGTCTTCAAAGCTAAGCATTTGCGCTTCAAAATAGAAATCCCTTTGCAGTGCTCTGGAGATAGCCAAGAATTCGTTGAATGGAAATTCTGCAGTTTTTCTCGAGTCTCCGATATCTGGCAAGAGTATCCAATCAAGAGCCGCGCTGGAATTGAAACCAGAGTCAAGATCAAAAACGCCTCGATTTTCATAGGGGTTTTCAATATAAATGCATAGCTCCTCTGGACGTTGTATAGTCACCCGTTCGCCTATCCCTACGCCTCCGCCAATGCCAGCGCCAATGGTAAGCCGGATTTTATTCTGGCCCAGGATAGTATGGCCTGCGACAGAAATTGCAGGATAGATCTGATTGGCACCCGTAAACGTTTGCGTTTCCGTTCCGGCTAATGGCATTAATTGGATGCCAATCCCGTGGGGATGATTCAGTCTTGCTTTTACGGCATTTGCATATCTGCTAAATTGCGCTTCCAAGATTTCACCGATCGCACATAAGAAAGATTGGAATGAATTTTCAAAGTTCTTTTCGTCAACATAGATGAAGTTTGTTTTGAATACCCCTATGCCATAGGCTGTTCTTTCATCTGAACGCACTGATATTACCCGCCCCCTCAATTCCCAAAGGCCATCCCGCAATAGTTTTTCCAGATGCTTGCCATAATCAAAAGCATGATCTTTTTCCGGTGCCCTTATTAGGTTTCCATTTTCTGCCAGGATACCTTCTCGCACTAAAAGTGAATGAAAAACATCTATTGGATAGGAAAGATGCGACGGAATAATTACCTTTCCGCTGCCAGCTTTTTCTACTGCAGACTTGAATTGCTGCAGATAGAAGGTTTTGTCTCCAACCCTCCCACTACCTATAGTTTGTGAACGCACTTCGCAGGGATCGGTCCGGATATCTTTTAATGTTACCATGGAAATCTCTTTGAAATATAGTTGCAACATTTTGATTAGAATTTATTAAGTTGTGGTTAAAGATGTATAGAACCCTTTAAATAGATTATGTTTTGAACGAAGAAAGGATGTGAATGTAGTGGATCGAACAAATCAGAAATACAAAAACAATCTTTTTCCGAACAGTAACGCCATGAACAGCCCTGCCAAAACGAACGGAAGGAATGGTGGAAGCTTGGTGTAAACCAAAAGCGCTTTCAGCTTCAATTTCTTCAATCTGGAAAGCTCCTTCCTGTCAACTACTTTTTTCAATTTATATTTCTTCACGAATTTCGGGTCCATCAATTCTATTGCAAGGACGTCCTCGTCTGCCATTTTCGAAAGCGGGATTTTCTCGGCGAGATAGGTGTTAATCGCGCTCTTGTACATCATCACAAAAATAGAAGAAAGGAATGCGACTGAAACGATTATGAAATAGGTAAATGAAAATAGCGGGGAAGTTATGAAAACGTACATAAAAACAAAATAGGGGATGAGGAGCAACGCATATTTGTAATCCGGCCTCGCTTTCCTGTCTTTTGCGATTTTCATTCCAAAATAGCCAAGGGTGTAAAGTGCGAACAGCAGGCTGGCGAATATGAAAATTACCGCGACGAATGGGAAGTTGAAGGGAAGCTTTGCAAACGATGGAGGGATTGGAAGCAGCAATGCGAGGGAAGCGAATACGAAAATGTCAGCTGCGCCCATCTGGCCCTTAATATATAGGTAGTAGCCAAGAAGGGAGATCACCACCGCAGTTGCAAGCCCGAAAATGAAAATGTCCATGTTGAAAAAGATTACATTTGCAAGCAAAGCCAATGCGCAAAATGCATAGAGGATATTGTTGGGGATATTCTTATTGTTGAAAATATCGTAGTAGGTAGTTACCGCAACCCCGATAATTGCCAGTGAAAGACGGAATAACTCCCCTGGAAGCTGGTAAGCCCCAAAAACAAGCGATTCAAGCATGGAAAAGATTATTGCCGAATGCTTTTAATTAATTGCATGCCAGTATTAGCCTATGGAAGATGTAAATAAGCTGACCCGAGGGCTCAAAAAAATAAAATCCGTACGGGCAGCGATACTGTTCGGCTCGCGTGCGCGAGGAAAATTCAGGAATGATTCAGATATAGACGTATGCGTAATAACCGACAGGGAAGACGACACCGCGCTTGAATTATCTTCTGAAAAGTACGATATTTCCTTATTTTACAAAATTCCATTGCAGGTGAGGTACCGAGTATTCAGGGATGGAAAAGTCCTGTTCAATAGAGATGACAAACTGTTTTCCAAACTAAAATTCTGGACAATAAAGATGTATCTTGATGAAAAATGCTGGCGAGACAGATTCACGCAAAAGGTGCTTGCATGATAGACTTAGAACAGGTTTCAATCATGGTGCGGGACATAGAAAAATACCTTTCAGACCTTGAAGCAATGGGAATAAATTCAAAAAAGGATTTGGAAGAGCGTGAAAAATATTATGCACTTTCCATGATAGTGTTCGCAGTCATGAATCGGGCGATAGATATTGGAAACGAGCTGATATCCGGCTCGGAAAAGATCCAATTGCCAGCCACGTACAAAGAAACATTTGAAATACTTTCAAAAAACAGGATAATCAGCAAAGAAACCGAATTGCACATGATTAGCCTTATGAAGTATAGGAATGCGATTGCCCACAATTATTACCAGATATCAAACGATGAAATTTATTCACTGAAAAACAAAATCCAGAATGTCCGTGCTTTTGTTTCAGAAATAAAAAAATACGCCGGGGTCCGATAGATTCATGGAAATTCAGATTCTAAGATTGGGCCACCGGCTTCCCCGTGACGAGCGGATTTCAACCCATGTTGCGCTAGTTGCGCGGACATTCGGCGCTTCAGGAATAGTTTACACTGGCCAGCATGATTCAGGATTGGAAGACAGCGTGAAAAGGATTTGCGCGAATTGGGGCGGGAAAACAGGGAATGAAGAGAAAGAAGGATACGGAATAACCTATGAAAAGAATTATTCCAAGCCGATCAAGAAGGCGAAGGAAGACGGTTTCACTATTGTCCATTTGACTATGTATGGAATGCCGCTTCTTGAAAAGATTGGAGAAATAAAGAAAATGACTAACGATGCGGGGCGAAACGGAAAGCTTTTGGTGGTCATCGGGAGCGAACATGTTCCAGGAGAAGTTTACCAGCTTGCGGATTTCAACGTTGCTGTAACTAACCAGCCGCATTCCGAAGTTGCCGCGCTTGCAATAACCTTGAATGAATTGAATAACGGAGAGATGCTGAAGCGGGACGCGGACGTAAAGTTCAAGGGAAAAATAAGGGTAAAGCCGAACGAAAAGGGGAAGAGCTTTTACTAGTTCTAGGTCTATTGTAATTTTTTATACAATAATTGTATGAATAAATACAATAATTATTTCTTCTTTCCATTCTGCCCTGATTTTTGCACTGCCTTCTGCACCTGCTTTTGTTGAATAGGCGGAACGCTCGAAGCTGCCGGAATCTTTAGGGTTGGCGGGGCAATCGGCGGATTCAGGTTGAACGGCCTTCCGATAAAAATCGAGTTTATAGATGCAGAATAGTTTATGTAATTCAGGACCTGGTTTCCGAGCTCCCCGGAAAGCTTTTTGTTCTTTACCCAGATTATGGATTCTTTTGCAACGTCGCTTCCGCTCAAATCAACATAGCCCCCGATTTTTAGATAGCTTGTGCTTGGAGAGTAATTTGCTGAATAAATAAAGTAAACGCGAATGATTGTTCCTTTGTTCAATATTTCAGGAATGTCAATTTTCACATTGATTCCATCCGTGTTTGCCGGGCCCATCTTCCTTACTTCTGCCAATTCGAATACGACTGCATTTATTTCCATGTTTTTCCCTCAGTTTTTGATTCGGAGAATAGATATAAAAACTACTCGCCCGCCACCAATCCTTCGGCTAGAATTCCTGCTCGGATGCCCCATAGCCTCCGCTCTTATACGGCGCTGGCATTGGCGCCATGAATGAACGTGCGCCAACTGGATTCACTCCGCCAAGCGTCCAAGTTATCATAACCATGTAGTTTGCAGGATATCCGCTGGATGCTGCCCTTTGGGCAGGATTAAACCCATAGAATGGGGTATTGTAATCCCGCACATTTTCAGAATTTACTAAGAAATTCAATGCAAGCTCGCTAGGCATTTTAAGCACCTCGCCTCTTACGCTGAGTTTTGTGCCCCCGGACATTGCAACTGCCCCTTCGCCTTTTGCAGTTACCCCAAGCATGGTATCCCATGCAACCTGCTTGTTGGAACCGAAATAAATTGTGAACCCAGTATAGCCGCTTAACTGGAGCTGGCGATTGGTTTCTTCTGCAGTTGCCTGGTCAGTAGTAACAATCATCTTTTCTCCCCTGCCAACAATCCAGAATCCGCCCTTGTCAAGAAGGTCAACCATCAGGCCAACATCAACAAGCCCTCCCCCATCTTTCGGGAAGAACGCTCCCCAGCCCAAGGTAACAACCACGTCATTGTTGAATTTCCTGCTGATATCTGCAAATGCAGGATGGAAATATTCATAAACCGCATTTCCAAGAAGTATTTTGTCTTCTGGAGTTAGGATTGCTTTTCCAGACAATCCAGACGGCATTGCAAGAGCAATCGGCAAATCTGAAACCTTATTCTGGTCTATCAGCGATAAGCATTTTTCATAGTCTACCCTTAGCTTCTTGAAATCTTCAGAATAGGTCAATGCCTTGTTGTAAATTTCAACCATGCCTGTCCCATACCATCCTTTGTACTTGACATCTGAATCCTCTTTTACTTTGCCGCTTTCCGTAGTTTCACTGGACTTTTTCAATTCCAACATCGCTCCAAGGTCTGCTGCAAATCTGTCAAATACCCCATCGCTTCCAAGCCTCCAGCCCGTTCCTGCGCCAGCATATCCCATGAACATTGGATTGCCAGTCAGCATGCTGGAACCAGAGCTCGAAAGATTAAACTGGCCCCGGATGAAACCGGTTTCAAAGTTCATTACTGCTCTTACCCCGACCATTTGGAGGTTTGAAGACCAGAACTGCCTTTCCTGTTCTTTGTCAAGTACGAATGCTTCGAGCGAAAACCCATTATACCTGAATCCAACTGAAGTCTGCTTGTATGCTGTTCCCATATCGTTCATCAATGAATTCCATCTGCTTTTTGCTTCGGAAGAAGTAGTATCCGAAGAGGATGCAACAACGTTCCTCAATTGGTTTATGTTGTCCCCGCTCAATGCCCAATCTAAATTAGTAAACCTGCTAGTGTCAATTCTAACGCCGGCATCTTTCAAGGATTTTAGGAAGAAAATCCAGCGGTAAAGGAAAATATCATGGCTGGTCTTTCCGCCAAGCCCAAGCGTTCCCTCTTCCTGTGCCTTATACTGTTCGTAAAGAGTCAGATAGGAACCAAGTTCAAGGCTGCTTTCGGTTGTCATGCTTCCATAAAGGTTAGCGCCGACACGCCTTATTGCATTTACCTTATCTTGCAATTCCTTGTCTTGGGCAAGAAGCACGTCCTTTGATGATTCTGCCCCGCTAAGCCCAACTGAAAATCCATAGTAATAAGGCCTACGCTTTGACGCCTCTTTTTCATCACGGTCAGGATTCTGGTATTTATGGCCAAGATAGAATGAAACCTGAGTTTTTCCTGCAAAGTCTTTTCCTTCCCCAACAACTGCTTCCCATTGGTAGGCTTCTCCTGCTGCCTTATCCTTTATTTTTCTGTAAAGTGCAGAGTAGCTTCTCAGATTTAACTTTCCGCCCTGTTCGGTAGTATCAATTCCTGAAACGGATGCAACGAAAATTCTTCCTTGCGTATCTGAATATGCACCTGCTGCGCCAATCCATTCCGTATATAATTTCTGGCCTTCGAAACCAGGGACTTCCTGGACCATGCCCATTATGGGGGCATTCCTTCCTGCTATAGTTTCTCCCAAATCAAAGGCAACAAGGCCGCCGAACCTTGCTCTTTCTTTTCCTATCCCTTCAGGCTCATTGAAACGCTGCTCCCGGGTTCCCTTACCTTCCCAAACTCTTGTTCCAGAACCATAAACGTTTGTACCTTCGGTAACTGCGCCTGAATCAACCTGCTGGAACAAATAATTTGCAATCGGCTGGAACGTGCTTGTCCCGCCGCGCAATTCATAAACGCTGAACGTTCCGTCTTTCTCTTTGCTCACTATATACCAGCCAATCCTGCTTTCAGTCCTTCCATCCGCTTCTTCAGAATACCTGGCTGCCATGACCATGTTTGACGGAAGGGATTTTTCTCCCTCTTTTTCCTTGCTCCAGATAGTCTGGACTGCACCTAAAATTGCCTGATTCCTTGAGCCCTCTTCAAGCTCTTCGTTTTCCCATGCAATAACTCCGGATTGGGTATCAATCCTGCCAATACGATCGCCAGTATAGCCCAGTGCGATAACCCGCTTGTCACGCTCGCCAGAAACATTGACATCAGATGCGCCAAATGAAAGCCCGCCTGTCGGAGAAACAAGATTGGCAACCCCAATCAGGTCGTTCTTGACAAAAACATCGCGTATTGAACCCGGCGCTTGGCCACCAGAACCCAACAGCCCTCCTCCGCCAATAACGTCTCCTTCAACCATTGATGAATAGGTCGGGCGGGTTGTCGGAACAAACGCACCTCTGACCATTTTGAGAAGTTCGGTTGCGCCAACCCCTTTTATTGATTTGCCTGGCATGAAATCTGAAATTCCAAGCGATGCTGTTTTTTGCCCAAGATAGGCATCCCGCGCCGCCCGCTGTGCTTGAAGATAGGTATCAAAACTGAACGGGGTTATCGAAGGCATGTTTGCCATAACTCCTTCATTCATCACTGACCCTCCGGTCCCTCCGCTGTAGATTCCTGGAATTGGCGGATGGACGAACGCATTGGAAAACGGGTATGCTCCGTTGAAATATCCCTGCTGCAATTGCGGCGGGACTAAATCATACGGGCTGTGCCTTTGCTTGAGGTCCCAGCTATAGGGAAGCGTTTGGCGGTGGATAGTATACGCATCTTCCAACAAATGCCTTGTAAGCGTTGAAATATCTCCCGCGCTTATTGATGAAATGCTTTCAAATGCGCTGAGAAGGAAATAGGTTGCCCCGACCTGGTTG
>JBAYGV010000041.1:0-7150 GCA_041666445.1 Candidatus Micrarchaeia archaeon
ACCTTTTCTTATTAACTCCTCGCCTTTTTCCGGATTCCATTTTATGTTTCCGACAATTTCTGATGTAATAGTAAGGCAGGCTTTCGTAATATCAATCGAGTCCATAACCGCCCGTTTTGTTTCCTGCGTATCTGCATTATGCCCGGTTGGCGTTCCTTTCATCAATGTAAGCAAAGTTACTAGGTTCCCGTAAACCCTTGCCGCCCGCCCGCGGACCAATTCTAAAGCATCCGGATTCATCTTATTCGGCATTATGCTGCTCCCGGTGCAGTATTCTTCTGGAATTTCGAGAAGACCGGCATAACTTAACCAAATTAAGTCCTCGGCGATTCGAGAAAGCTGGGTGCAAACTAGCGAACACACATACGTGAATTCTGATTCCAGTTCCCCGCGCGAACTGATGGTTTCAAGTTCGCTTTCTTCAACTCCGGAAAATGCTAGTAACTTTGCGGTTTCTTTCCGGTCAATATTCCATGTTGTTCCGGAAATCGCACACGCTCCGAGCGGATTTTTGTTTATTCGGGCGTAAAGCTGTTCCAAGCGTTCAATATCTTTTTTGAACGAAACGGAATAGGCATCAGCCCAGAACTTATTTGTAATTGGCTGGGCAACCCGGGTATGGGTGTGTGCGGGAATAACTACCGCGGATTTTCCACTGGCCATTAGCGACCCGCGAATCGCACCCAGCAACCCAACCAGTTCCTTTACTTTGTCCCGCATATAGAGCCGCATATCCAGATTAACCTGGTCATTGCGTGAACGGGCAGTATGCATTTTTTTTCCGTGCGGGGTTTTTTTGCTCACCGCAGTTTCAACATTCATGTGAACATCTTCCAAAGACGGGTCGAGCTTGAACTTTCCGGCTTTCCATTCTCCAAGAAGCTCTTCAAGCGCTTTAACTATTGAATCCGCTTCGTCCGCCTTCAAAATCTTCTGCTTTTTTAGCATTTTCACATGAGCAATGCTGCCTGCAATATCGTAAGGAACCAATCGTTCGTCAACAGAAATATTCTCGGAGCTGTTGAACTGGACAACGTTCTTTTTTGGATCTTTTGAAAATCTTCCTCCCCATAGCATTTTTTCGTTCATGGGATAACCTCTACAAATAACTATTTAACTGATAGCTTGAATGCCCATATCTTCAAGGCGCATTCTTGCAGCAAGCAATAGGGTGCCAGTTGGCCCGCTCGTAAAACCGGCTTCGGATAAACGATAGCCAAAGGATGAAATCGCTTTAAGAGCCTGTTCTTCGGGAGGCAGTATCAGATAGTCAATATAGCCTCCGTTTCCATTTCGCTTGACTAGATTAGCAAGCGGGTTAGAAATATCCAATCTCAATGCTTCCAATGCAGTTAACAGTAAGCATACTGTATGCAGTCCTCCGGCATTAAACAGCCGGTAGTCGAGCACTATTGCATCATAGAACCTTCCCTCGCCAGCAAGGCATTGGATGCCCTCGTGCATTGCTTGTCGAACCGGAAATCTGGCCAGCACTGCTGCTGACGGGCGGAAACGAGGAGTAGTCTGTAGGTCCAATTAGTTCACCAATTACTGCCCACCATTCTTTTTCCTGTGCATTATAGCGTAATGCGCCATCAAACGGATTGCGTTTATCTTGATGAAACCTGCTGAATCCATCTGATTAAACCCGCCTTCGATATCCATGCTCGAAAGCTCCTTATCATAAAGCGAACTATGAGATTCGCGTCCTTTGATGAACACGTTTCCCTTGTAGAGCGAAAGATAGACTACGCCATCAATCACTTCCTGGCTCTTGTTCATTGCAGCCATAAGGAAATCCATTTCCGGACTGAACCAAAATCCATTGTAGACCAGCTCGGAGAATTTCGGGGTCAACATATCCCTCAAACGCATAACTTCGCGGTCCATGGCAATTGCTTCGATGTCAATATGCGCTGCACGAAGGATTGTTGCCCCAGGGGTTTCGTAAATTCCGCGGGATTTTATTCCAACAAATCGGTTTTCGACCATATCCATGCGACCAACCCCGTTTTTGCTTCCCACTTCATTGAGATAAACGAAAAGCTCAAGCGGCTCTGTTTTTACGGTTTTGTCTTCAACATTAACGACTTTGACTGGAAGCCCGTCTTTGAAATAAATTTCAAGGTTTGTTTCCTTGTCCGGTGCGTTTTTCGGAGACGTGGTTTTGCTATAGACGCTTTCCTCAGGCTTTAATGACGGGTCTTCTAAAATTCCAGCTTCATGGCTGATGTGCATAAGATTGTCATCTTCGCTATAAGGCTTGCTAACGCTTGCCTTAACAGGAATATTATTCTTTTCTGCATAGGCAATCAAATCGCTGCGGCCTTTGAACTGGGCAAGGAATTCCGGGGTTTTCCAAGGCGCGATGACTTTTATTTTTGGATTGAGCGAGTAGTACGTAAGCTCGAAGCGGACCTGGTCATTACCTTTTCCGGTTGCCCCGTGCGAAACATACTTTGCACCTTCTAAATTCGCAAGCTCAATCTGCTTTTTTGCAATAATCGGACGTGCCAATGAAGTCCCAAGCATATATCGCTGCTCGTAGATGGCATTCGCCTTGATTGCCGGGAAAATGAAATCAGTTACAAATTCCTTTTTCAGGTCTTCTACATAAACTTTTGATGCGCCAACTGCCAATGCCTTTTGTTTCACGGCCTCGAAATCCTCGTCCTGGCCAACATCTGCAACATAAGCAATTACTTCATAGCCCTTGTCAATGAGCCATTTCAATATGCATGACGTATCCAAACCTCCCGAATAAGCTAAAACAACTTTTTCCTTTCCAGTATTTTCTGACATAGTATTCAACCTCATAGAATGGTATTTCTAACCAAACAGCAAATTTAACTTCCCGGACTTTATATTTAAACCTTCTGCGACAGATGTTACGTTTAAATAGTTGTGTGTTACAAATATAACAATATGGCAAACGAAAAGATAAGCGAATTAGTTTGGCTATATATAAAGCGACGCCCGTTCCTGAAAGAAATTGTGCGCGAAGGGATAGTTAATTATTCGGCGTTGGCACGGAAAATATCCAAGGAGGCGTTTGGAAGCAAGAAGCACCAGAACGCGATAAAAATGGCGCTTGTACGGCTTACAGATAAGATTCGGGCCAAAGAAGAAGACTTGGAAGGCAAGATATTGAAAGTTTTGAAGGGAAGTTCGCTGACCATTAGAAGCAAGGTTGCAGTCATCATTTCTCCGCGGGAGATCGAAGGGTTGAAATATTTATCCTATGTGGAAAGCAAAAGCGGGATAACCTATATAATCGAGGAGAAAGAAATGGAAAAAGTAAAGAAGTCGAAATCAATAGTCAGCACCGAAACGAATTTGAACTTAATAACAATCCACAGCTCGCCCTTGCTTGAAGAAACGCCTGGAGTAATGGCACACATACTTGATGCGCTGGCGGGGGAAGGAATAAACGTAATCGAATTGGTTTCGTGCTGTACGGATACGCTTGTTGTAATCAAGCAGGCAGATACAACGCAGGCGTATGAGATATTGAGCGGAATGATGAATTAGATGTGATGCCCCTATAGTTCGCAAATTATTGATTACCCATAGACAATTACGTTCGCCCAAATCGCGTTTCCAGCATATCCCCCGGCAACGCTAGTCATAACGATTCTGAATTTCCGCTTTTCCGGGGAAACCCAATAATAATCGTGCCCAGGGCAAACTATTCCACGATGAAGCAAAGTCGCTTCTGCACTGTTCTCGAAAATGCTTATAGACGCGCAGTCTGTTGAGCCCTGTTGTATTACGTCATCAAGGACAAGAACATAATTGGAAAATCTTACGCCAGTCGCTTCCTTTTCAGTTTCAGTCTTATTCTCGTTCAATTCCGAAGTATTGGTTACCGTAGTTGTAAGATTGAACGGAGTTGGATTTGCTGTAATAGTTTCGTTATCATCATTTATTGGAAACGTTGTGTCGAGAACAGCTCCTGCGGAATAGTTAACATTGCTAAGATTGGTAGTGAGATTCAGCTCTTCCAGATGATTGTCCTTGGTTGATGTACATCCAAAAAGCAACAATAGGCCGATTAAAACCGAAACCAACAATATTCGCATAAATCATCCCTTGTTTTCCTTTGCCACGTAGACATCAGACATTTCATTCCCTGCAATGAACTTTGCATAATACATAAGGTAGTCCCCTTTATATTCGATAACGTCCGGGTCAACCAGCATGCAATCGCAGATCATTCTATTACCCGAATCTAAAACAAAATTAAAGCCGTCCAAAGAAGAAGCGCTTAATATGACCTGGTTTCCCATTCCGAATTCCCCACTTGGAAAGGAAGTAAAGAAAAGCTTGTAAGTTCCATCAGATAATTGAACTATATCCGGATCCAAAACTACATCAAATGGCAAGTCAATTACGCTCTTTTTCGTCCAGGCAAGGCCTTCGTCATTGGAAATTGCGATTCCAGATTTTAGACCCGAAGTATAGTACATGACGAGCGTCCTATTCATTTCAATAATATCAGGAACTGAAGCAAAACTATATCTTCCTTCGGAATAATCCGAATAGCGGATTCCTGATTCCCTTTCCCAGAGTATCCCATCATTGGAAATTGCGCTGTAAAACTTGCGTTCCTGATTGCCCTGCCATTTATCCCCAGTCTGACCTTCATAAATCATTCTATATTTTCCGTCCTTCAATTTGATTATTACTTGATTGGAAAACATATTGAATTCTGTTCCTTTTGAATCAAGGACTGCGCCTTTCTTTGAAAACGAAATTCCATTTGTAGATTCGGCTAATGCAATTCCCATGCCAGTATAATACATCCTCAGTTTCCCATCACCCCAAAGATAGGTAGACGTGCTTACTCCTTCATCTAAAACTTTTCCTATTTCGGTCCAATTAAGCAATCTATCGCTCGGAAGCGCCGGGCCGGCGGTTTTGTTGTCAGCAACAGTTGCAGCGGTTTGATTTTTCGTTTCGTTCTTTGTTTCATCTTTTGGAGTAAGATTTTCCGGGGGTGGTTGCGGGGGTTGAACGGGCTTAATAGTAGTATTTATTGAGACAGGAACGTTCTTTGAAACTTCTTTCAGGCTATTTTCCCCTGCATTTGAAGTTTTGTTTGAAACACAGCCAAAAATAATCAAGCCGGCAACCAGGAAAAGAATGAGAAGTTTTTTCATAATATTTCCTATATTGGCAAAACTAATAAACGTTCACTTCGGAATAACCTTATGAAAAAACCAGCTGTTGGCGGAGGATTGCAAGCCGGAATTGGAATCGGGCGAATGGTTGCACGCACGTTCAGCATAGAAGAAGCCCAAAGGATTCGGGAAACCTATGAATCGCAGGGCTATGACGCTGAAATCATAGAGAATAAACAGGGAAATATGCGAATCTACGAAGTTTACGTGAAAAAAGAAAAGGAAGGATTTTTTGCTCCGCCGAGGACACTTAGGACTGACTGATGCTAAGATAATTGTTGTTCGCATCCATCTTTGATTTTACCTGCCGATAATTTTTGCCAGCAGCAAACGTTTCGAAAAGCCCGGTTGCCCATGCAGCGGATTTTTCTAAGTACACCCCCAAGAACTCTGTTGGAGAAACAGAGTAAAGAGCTACGACCGTTCCCGAGACTATCGCTCGCTTCAACTGAACGAAAATCCAGTTGGACTCCATCACCCCGAAAATTTGGCCAACGTACTCGCTCGCATTTTTTGCAGGGTTTTCCGGAACAGTTTTCCCGAAGAATCGGCTAGGATGAACCTCTTTTACGAACTGGCGAACTCCGTCCATCAACGTTCCCTTTGGCACGTCTTTCAAGATGAACCTGCTCCAGATGAAACGGAACCCAACGTACTCTAATGGCAAGGTAATCGCTGCCATTGCAACCGTAGCAAGAACCGCCACTGGAATGCTTACTGCTTTTTCAGAAAGCTTTGCTACCGTATTCAATATGGTAAATGCTAACGGGGTCGTGCCTATCTCGAATAGGGCGAATGTAGTGATGTACGCACGTATGGATGGCTTGAACAGCTCATCCATACCTGTTTTAAGGCGCAGGAAGCCGTTGGCCAAGCTAACTATGGTAGGATGAGTAAATACAAGAAAATACCCAAGCGTATCGCCCGTGATCTTGCCAAGCATTCCACCAAGCTTTGCAAGAGTAAACATGAACCCATATTCCGAAATCGCTCCTACAACTTTTTCAGTTTTCGGATAGTCAAGCTTTGCCCGTTTTGCTTTTTCAGACAAACGGTCGAGTTGGAGGCCGTAAGCGCCATTCACTAACCTATCTGCCATTACAACTCCGCAGGATTTGAAGTAATCGCGGGACGCAACGCCAACGGAATGGAAACGGGTTTTGAATGTCATGTTTTCACTTCCTGCATCTCAACCGTCCTTGGAAAGAGTATCGTAACCAATTCCTGCACTTCTTGCAATTCTCGCTCCAGCCTTTGCTTTTCCTCCAGCAAAAGCTCACGCACTTCCTTCTCCAATATCCCCAGTTCTTCTATTTCCATATTTCACACCTCGGGTTACCCCAATTGGTAGTGTGAAACTAGACTATTTAAACATTATTCCAAAATATGTAAATATATGTTCAAGAATTAGTTAAATTTATATACTTTATTGAATAAGTATTCAACTATGCACGGACATTATGAGATAGATGACAAGGATTCCACAATTTTGGACGTTCTAAAGCGGAATTCACAGCTTTCGATAGGGAAAATCTCGAAACGGACGAACATTCCAGTGGCAACCGTCCACAACCGGATAAAGAAAATGAAGGAAAACGGGATTATTGCCGGATATACGATAAAAATAAATCCGGAAAAGCTTGGAAAAAAGATGGTTGCATACGTGATGGTAACTGCAGTGCAAAAAGCAGACCAATCAATTTTACTGCGGGAAATTGCAACCCATGCATTTGTAGAAGAAGCTTCCATGGTTACCGGGGAATTCGACCTGATATTCAAGATAAGGATAAAGGATATCGAGGAACTGAACGCATTTGTAATAAAGTACCTGCGCACGCTGGACCAGGTGGCGGAAACCAGGACGATGATTTCCTACGAGAATATAGAAAAATAGTTATACTGGTGTTGGAACACTATTCAAATAGGATATCTGGAATATGTGCCCATCAGGCTGGTGCCTTACAGAT
>JBAYGV010000042.1:0-7117 GCA_041666445.1 Candidatus Micrarchaeia archaeon
CCAGTTCTGAAAAAGACAATATCTTCTTGTCCTCAACAGCCGTGAAAACGACCCTTGCCTCAACATATTCCTGCATTATGTGGTTTACGTGGCCCGGAAATTCTTCTCCGAACTTTCTTATCCCGGCAACCTCCTTCTCTGCATTCTTGAGCAATTTCTTCGCCTCGTCAAAATCCTTGGAATGAATTGCCTTTATGGCATTTGAGCATAGCCGGACGATTTCCCTGCTTTTTATCATTACCTGGTCAAGCTGTCCTTCCTTTTCCATCAGTTCCTTTTCTATTTTTGAGATTCCTAAATCCATAGCATCAACCGCGTGTAAATATGATTCCACCGAACGGGCTTAAATCCCTTGCCTGCTTGGCCTGTTCGCTATATTCTCGTCATTCTTCGCAATTGTTCCGAAGTTTGTCTTGAAATATTTCACAAAATCTTCATATTCTGAAGATGAAATAGCAAGCACATGCTTGTTTTTTTCAAGATAATAACTTTTGAAATCCGCGTAGGGGTAAGTATGGATATTTACCTTTCCAACCCCAGAAGAAGCATGGATTACAGTTATCTGTTTACTTTCCGGATCATTATTTAGTACTATTACGGCGTGGCCATAATCCCCAAATTTCGCGGATCTCGAGATGATGTCTCCGGTCTTTATCGAGTCCAGTTCGTTTGCCCCGACCTTTCTTCCAAAACCAGAAGCCTGGATATTGACGGTTCCAAAATAGCCGGATTCTCTTCCTAATGAGATGCCAACCACCTTGCAAAGTGCACTATAAATCAACCCTCCGCAATCAACTCGTCCAAACGCCAAATCCTTGGCCCCAAAAACGTATTTTGCGCCAAGGCCAGCCATTGCCGCCTCAGCAATCAGAAATTCCTTGGAATCAATGCCATGCTCAACCCCTATTTTGTAAAGAAGCAGGCTTGCATTGGATTTTGTAAATTCAAATTTTGCAACCTTTTTCAGGCTGTTTTTAAAACGCTCGATTTCGTCCAGGACTATCGCTGGGGATTTTGAATAATCTGCATTCTTGCCATCAAAAGGTTCTGCCATCAGTTCACCATGCTCCAGTCATTTGCGCTTGGAAACGCAAGGCAAAAGCACATAAATATGTTATGTTTATCTTATTTTTAAAAGACAGGCGATTGATGGGTATTTGCCCCATTTGCCAATAGGATGGTGTTTGTATGCGTGTTGTGCTCTCATTAGGCGGCGGAACGATAAACCCGGAAGGGATACCGGATGTGGAAACGATAAAGAAGCTTGCAAAAATAATATTGGACAGCCCGCACAATTTCGGGGTAGTCACGGGCGGCGGGAGAATTGCAAGGGTATATGCGCAGGCTGCGCGGGAATTGGGAGCAAACGAATTCGAAGCTGACGAAGTTGCAGTTATAACTACCAGGCAGAATGCAAAGCTGATGATTACCGCGCTGGGGGACAAATGCTACCCAAAAGTTGTCGGGGATTTCGACGAGGCTGCGCAAGCGTCGTACGAGAAAAAAGTAGTAATAATGGGCGGGACGATTCCTGGCATAACTACAGATACGGATTCGGTCCTTCTTGCTGAAAAGCTCCATGCCACACGGCTCGTAAATATAAGCAATGTTAATGCGATTTATGATTCAAACCCGAAAACAAACCCGAATGCAAAGAGATTTGCAAAAATGACCCATGAGGAATTGGCCGCCCTTGCGAATGTTTCCGATACGAGAAAAGCCGGGACGAATTTTATTTTTGACCTGTTGGCATGCAAACTGGCCATGCGGTCAAAACTCGAGCTTCATTTTGTTTCAGGCAAGAACCTGGATGATTTGAAAAAGGCGATTGACGGGAAGCCGCACAATGGAACGGTTGTGAAGTAAAAAAACTAGAAAAGTAAAGAATTGAATAAAAAAGATAATAAAAATTAAAAGAAAGTAAACTTACTTCAAATACTTCGCCACTTCCTTGTCTGTCAAATACTTCACTTTCTTTGACTTCATGTCAACGTAGGCAACTTCGACATTGGACGCCGTAAGCTTTACTTCTGCGGTTTTCTTCAAAGCTGAAATACCCAGGTCAAACGCGTCATCAAGCGCCATCCCTTCCTTGTAATTCTTGTCCAGGTATTCATCGGCTTCCTTTTTCCCGCTGCCAATTGAGTCAGCAAAATATCCAGTCATTGCGCCGCTTGGCTCTGCCTCGAAAAGCCGTGGCTTGTCATCAACGCCAGCTATAAGCAGTGAGACGCCGAACGGCCTTATGCCGCCATATTGGGTGTAAACCTGCATCAAATCGCAAACGCTTTTTGAGATTGATTCAACCGTAGGAAGTTCGTTGTAGGTAATCCTGTGCCTTTGGGAATCCACCCTTGCGCCATCAACCAATCTTCTCGCATCGGCAATCAATCCGCTCGCAGTAACTACGATATGGGAATCAACTTCAAATATTTTTTTAAGAGAATCAGGAACAATCAATTTTGCATGGGTTGATTTGTAGGTAATGAGTGCAACCCCGTCTTTTGCTACAATCCCGATTGCGGTCGCCCCTCGCTTTACTGCTTCTTTTGCATATTCAACCTGAAACAGTCTTCCATCCGGGCTAAAAACAGTTATTGCCCTATCATACGCCTGTGGTGATACTCCATACATAAAATAATCGCCTCTAAACAAGAGTTTCGATGGGAATGGGCGGAACAGATATTTAAAGCTATCCATGTGGATACTAAGCTATGGACGCCAAGGTAAAGCCGGAAACCGCAATTTATGCCATTGTTTTCCTTTTGTGCTTGGCCTATTTCATTTTTCCGCAATATCAAAAAGATGCGGTTGGATGGATTGGAACGCTTACGCCTTTTGGAAATGAGCTCGGATTTGTTGGCTGGATTTTGTTCGGGCTTGCGATTGGAATTGTACTAATTTTCGGAGCAGTTGCGCTCGTGCTCTATGGATTTTGGAGCGGGCGGGACATAAGCTCGATAAAAATACTCGGGGTTCAGCCGTGGGGGGCATTGGACGGGCTGGAAAAATCCTTGGATAGTTTTCATTTGGACGCAACTATTTTGGTTATTTGCGCGGCCATGGCTTATTTTGGAGCTCTGGCTTTGGACAGCAAAACCGGATTTGATGCGTTCGGAAAAGGATTCGGGAGCGTGCTGGTTGCGGCCCTTGGATTATTCTTCCTGATAAAACTGGTTTTAAGCGCACTCGGGCTTGAAGAAAAAGCAAATGAATTTTTTTATTCGTTTGGGGGAAAACATTAAATTAATTCTTTCTACATCCCCCTTAATCTCTTAACCCTGTCTTCAATTTTAGGATGGGTGGAAAATATGTGCCCAAAACCGCCAACAAAAGGATTTACAATATAGAGCGGGGCAGTCGCATCATTCGCTCCTTTTACAGGAACAGTATTTTTTGATAGTTTCTCAAGAGCGCTTGCTAAACCTTCCGGATAACGGGTTATCTTGGCGGCAGTCGCATCAGCCAAAAATTCCCTCTGCCTTGAAATCGCCAATCTTACGAGTTCTGCGAAGATAGGCGCAAGAACCATAAACACGAGAGCGATTATTACAAGCACCCCGCCTCCGCCTTTCCTGTCGCTCCTTCCGCCGCCAAAAATGAACGTGCGGGAAACCATGTTGGAAATCAGCGCGATTGCACCGACCATTACGACCGCATAGAGCATGAAACGGATATCGAAATTCCCTATGTGCGACATTTCATGCGCTACGACCCCTTCGAGCTCCTGCCTATTCATTGTCTTAAGCAACCCGGTAGTCACGGCAACCGATGCCTTTTTCGGGTCGCTTCCGGTTGCAAACGCATTCGGCGAAGGGTCATCAATAATATAAACTTTTGGCATTGGAATTCCAGACGCAAGCGCCATCCCTTCAATGATATCATAAAGGAAAGGGTATTTGTCATGGGTTGCCTCCTTTGCCCCGCTCATTGAAAGGACAAATTTATCCCCAAAGAAATAGGCGATTACCATATACCCAATTCCAATTAACGCAAATATCCCGAACCCAAAATCACCAATCCCGAGAACCGAAGAGGCAGCAAGGGCTACTCCTAAGAATATGAAAAATGAAAGAAGCAATAGGCCTGCAGAATTCCGCTTGTTTGAGTCTATTGCATCGAAAAAGCTTGCCATGTGGGAAGAACCCTTAGTCAAACTTTACCTTCACAGCCTGCCTTTCCTCTTCCTTTGCCTCAAGGTAAGGCTTTTGCGCAAACCCGAACATTCCGGCAACTAAAGAGCCTGGAAATATCTGGGTTGCGTTGTTAAATTCAAGGACAGTGTCGTTGTAAGCAGTTCGGACATAGGAAATCTTGTTCTCAGTTCCCGCCAATTCCTCCTGCAGTTTCAAGAAGTTTTCATTGGCTTTCAATTGAGGGTAGTTTTCTGCAACCATCATCAGCCTGCTCAAAACGTTTCCAAGGGCATCGTTTGCTGCCATCCTTTCCTTTGGCCCGCCTTGGAGTATCTGGCCGCGGTATTTGGTTACTTCAGAAAGCGTTGTTTTCTCGTGCTTTGCATAGCCTTTGACAGATTCGACTAAGTTCGGAATAAGATCATACCTTCTTTTCAATTGAACATCAATCTGGGACCAGGAATTGTCTATCCTGTTCCTCAGGGTAATGAAACGGTTGTACATCCCGATAAATGTCAACACCACCACTACGACCAATGCTCCCAAAACAAGCAAACCAATAGTTAAAACATCCATTTTTTCACCAAATTTATTTGTTATTTATTAAATTAATTCACCAACGATTATTACAACAAAACTACTATTTAAGCATTATCCCGAATCTTAGTGATTCGTGGGCTCCAACTAGCTACAACCGACAGAGACTACCAGCCACTACCCACCAGCGAGTACTTACGAGCTACTAGCTACAGCCTACAGCCGCCTTTATCTTGTCCTTGCTCATTAGACTGGAATAGGTATCGTCTTGGATTACCAATGCTGGAACTGAATTTATGTTATAATACGCCTTAAACGCTTTTATTAGTGAAAGCTCTTCGGTATCTGCAGGGAACGCATAAACCCGGACATTCTTGCATTCCGCTCGGACTTCATCAAGAACCTGGCCCTGGGCAACGCAGCTTGGGCAGTCGTTATAGGTAGAGTAGAAAAATAAAATTGGCGTTAAGCTCGTATCATTGCACGACAGAATATATGATTTGAGCATCAGATAAAATCTCATATTGGCAAGGAAATATTTTTTCCTAAGAACATCATAATTTCCGAATATGCTTGTGCTCTTGCTCTGCTCAAGCGCGCCATAGACATCATAGGTTTTCTGCGCAGAATCATCAAGCTGGTTTTTCATAACAAGGCACATCGATTCGCTGTCGTTGTGGGTTTGGACAAAAAGCGAGAACAGCATTGAACTTTCCATCCCTTCCTGAAGATCAACGAGTTTTTTCTCAGTGTATGAGTAGGCGTTTGATTCCACATAATAGCCGAAAAGTATGGCCAATGCGAAAACTGCAATCGCAGCGATTGCGGCTTTTACAAAAACTCCTTTTTTCACTTCCATCGGTAATCACTTCGATTTATCTCTTTAAAAAGGCTTATGCAATAGAAAAACGAAATCACAGAACCATAGAACATAAGGAAAAGCGTTGTTGCCAAAAGGTCGTGGAACCCGACTTTTTTGTTTGCTATTTTATGGCTAAGGTAAACGGTAAGGAACCATGGAAGAACTAATACGAAACCCACGGCAAGCATTGAACTGCCGACAACAACCATGCTTTTCAGGTCTATCAGCATTGCTCCAAGCTCAAGATTGGAAAGAAGATATTGCATCGTCCAGATTAGCTGGTGAGTGACTAAATAAAGGAATGAGAAGCTAAGCACTGTCCCGGAAAGCTCTGCACTGAAAGAGAATGGAAGGATAAACATCCCGAACACCCCGTATTTTTTATTGAACATCATGTCGGAATATTTCCTGATGTTGAACAATTTCCCGCGGTACCACCTCATCCTCTGGCGGTAGAGGGTTTTCAAATCTCCTGGCACTTCTGTGTAAACAACTGCTTCCGGGCTGTAATCTATTTTGTAGCCGTATTTTTTCAGGCGCCAGGCAATTTCCAAATCCTCGGTAATGTTCTGCTCGTCGAATCCCCCGATTTCCAAAAATACTTTTTTCCTGAAAATAGACATCGGGCCAGGCGCAACGAAAATAGCATCAATGAATTTAGTAGTTATTTGGGAGAAACCGAAACCAGTGAGATATTCAATATCCTGAATGCGCTTGAGAAGATTGTTGCCAGGATTTGCAACGCGGATAAAGCAGGTTGCCGCACCGTTCCGTTCGTCGCGTAAGAGCGCAGAAACAGCATAATGGAACGCCTCGGGAACAGGATAGGAATCAGAATCAACACAAGCGATTACGTCCCCTTTTGCTATTTTCGCTCCGGAGTTTATGGCCGCAGCCTTTCCAGCGTTCTTTTCCTTGAACAACGCGTGCACGCCTTCTATCTTTTTCAGCAATTCCCTTGTGCCATCGGTGCTCCCGTCATCAACAACTATTATTTCCATTTGGCCCGGATATTTGGAAGCCTTTATTGCATTGATGCAGCCAAGAACGCTGTCTTTTACGTTGTACGCCGGGATTATCACGCTGAGCGCCGGAGCTTTTTCCAATGGTTTTATTGCTTCTTCCTTGTTGTCAAAATAGGCGACGAGAAGAGTGATGGTAAGAATTACAAGAAACAAATTCGGGATTAGCATTACCCAGAAATAGCCAAAGAACTGGATGGATGCTGCAATTACTAGGAAAACGAGTATGAATGCCAAAAGCGTGACAAATGGCCTCGGCTCCCTCTTTATATTAAGGCTCATGAACATCGATTAGCTAGCCCGCCTTTTAAATGGTTTTGGCTAGGCAATAAAAACTCGCCAGCAATCAATGGGGATGGAAAAGTCAATCTACGATTACAATGCCAGCCGGATCATCTTCCCTTAATTCATCCGAATAGGCAACGAATGTTCTTCCTTTTAATGCAGCAAATAAACTCCTTCGAATCTCATAGGAATTGGTTGACGGGTTTCCAGTTCTTATCTGCCCAAAACGCCCGCTCATCTCAATCATACCAAGAATGCCCCAGAGCCCGCCTTCA
>JBAYGV010000043.1:0-7051 GCA_041666445.1 Candidatus Micrarchaeia archaeon
AAAATTACATATTCGATAAGGTTTTTTGGCAGGAATCTAAGCTCACCGTTCAAGGTAAGATTTCCATTTCTGCTGTGGCTTGCCCATTTTGAGTTCATTTTCCTGATATACGTTTGACCCACTACGAATCCATATTTCAGATGGAAAATCTTAATCATACTAGATGCTATTTCTTTCAGTTCAGAGACGCTTCTTTCTGTCAATTTTCGTCTTTTTGATTGATTTAGTGCCGTGCCTATTGCCATCTTTTTTTGTTTTATCCAGGTCTTATGTTTATTGATAACCTCTTCAGCGCTCTTTTTGCCCTTCGGCATCACAACAACAAGTTTTCCAGTCCTAAACTCCAGCCTGGGGTAGCGCACGTTTCTTCTTGAAACGGCATAAGGAATCTCCAAATTATCCACGTTAACCTTTGGCATAGGAAACCACACAATCCATTATTTTGCCGTGCAGCTCTTCCAGCCCGGCAAGAGTAAGTCCTTCTTTGACATATTTCCTGAGGAAAAGGCGGATTTCCCTATCAACCGCCTTCTTTGCGCTTGGCTGGAACTGCCAGCCGCTAAACATGTTCTCTTCCATTTTTTTGCTTAGCGCTTTGGTGTCTTCAACCAAGACCTTGCCCGAAATTTTTCCTTCCAACGCCAAAAGAATGGCATACTCGAGGTTGGAAAAACCAAGTTCATTCTGGCGCCTGTTCAAATCATTCCATTCGGAGATTATACTGGCGCCTTCGCGGTAGACTGCCTCAAAATCAGCGGATTTCTCCTGCCACATCTTTAGGATGCGCTCAACCTTGCCAACAAGCGTTTCATAAACCGGGTTGGTTTTCTTGTCCACAAGTATATAGCGGTTCAATGTAAAGACAACATTGGCAGCTTTCTGCTGTTTTGTTTCCATCTTTTTCTCAAGCGCTTTCAAATAATTTTCATCAAAAGCAATGGTCGGAAGGTCATTGACCAACTTTTGTACCTCGGTTGTTTTGTAGACGTATTTCAACGTCTTGGCATAGTACTTTTCAAGGTACTGCTCGGCTTCCGGCTCATTCATGAGCACGGTTTTCATATAGTAGATATAGATTGAAGTAAGCCAATCGTAATTCTTATAGAATTTTATTTTGTCCGGGTCCGAACCAAGAATCTCATAGATGCTCCGCAGCTTCTTGTAATTCTCAACAAAGCGCTCGGGATTACCCCTAATTGTCGTAATAATCCTTATTGCGTCATCCATCACTTTGCGGCTGTTTGACTCTTTCTTTATCCCGGAGAACAATCCGAGCGTTTCATCAAGAAGCGAGTCAAATTCCGCCTTAAGCTCATCCATGCTCTCTATCGGCGCAGTTGAGCCTTCATCCTTGCCATAAACTCCAAGCGCACGCTTGATGTCCTTGAGTATTCCCACATAGTCAAGAATAAGCCCTGCTTCCTTTACTCCTTTGTAAGGCCTGTTTGTCCTGGCAATTGCCTGGAGCAGTCTGTGCCCCTTCAAGGGCTTGTGCAAATACATTGCCTGGAGCTGCGGAACGTCAAAGCCTGTCAAAAGCATATCTGTAACGATGAGGATTTTCGGGTTTTCCTCCTCCTTGAATTTCCTTTTCATTTCCCCATTGATTTCATAGCTTTCGGCAAATCCAAGCCGCTTTTCAAGCTCCTTTGCAAAATCCCGCACTTCCTGCGGGTCGTCCTTGCCCCCAAATGTCATTACCACCTCAGAGGCCTCTTTTGGCAAAAGCTTGTCCAGCTCCCTTTTGTAAGTGACACAGGATTTCCGGCTGCCCGCAACCACCATTGCCTTGAACTTTCCATCCACGTTCTCCTTGAAATGCGTGGCGATGTCCTTTGCTATCTTTGCAATGTTCGCCGGGTTGTTTATGGTAATATCAATTGCCCGTATTTTCTTCTTTGTTTCCTCCTTTACATCCGCCCTTACTTCCTCGGGGATTTCCTCATCTTCTATCTCCAGGAAGTTCTCCAGCATCTCTTTTTTTAGGTGCACTTCCTTCTCCAATCTTGGCTGATAGACGATTTTAACAGTAAAGCCATCCCTTAAGGAATCGCCCATGAAATACTTGTCAAGGTACTTCTCATCAGGCGGATATGCGAAACTTTGGTAAGTGTCCTTTTCCTTGGCTGAAATGGGCGTGCCGGTAAAGGCAAAGAAAAAGGCATTTCTCAAGATATCCTTCATCTGCGCAGCATATAGCCCGTACTGCGTCCTGTGCCCTTCGTCAATGAAAGCAACAATGTTCTTCCGGGTAAGAACGGTTTCGCCCTCCTGTCCATTAAGCTCAGTCTTAAGCTCTTCAAAGTCCCCTGCCTGGAATTTGTGCATCAGTACTACAAACAAGCCGCGCTTTCCCCTTCCGCCATCGTGCTTCAGTATCCTGCCAAGTTGCGCCCTTGAGCCAACGACTTCTGCAGATGGCATGTCCAAAGCGGAGATTTCCTGGTGAATCTGCTCCTCAAGCTCCACTCTGTCCACCATGAAGAAAATTGTCGGGTTTTCAAGAGTCCGTTCATAGTAGAGCTTGTTTGCCGCGAAAATCATGGTCAGTGTTTTTCCCGAACCCTGCCAGTGCCAGATTAAGCCCCTGTTCTTTTCGTCTTTTTTTGCCAATGCAGCCTTTACTCTGTTCACAATTTTTTCCGATGCGCGATATTGCATATGACGCACGATTACTTTGGTTGCTTGCCCGAATTCCATCCTGTAGAATAAGTAATTTCTTACAATATCTAGCAAAATGGCAGGAGTCAGCATCTCAATCAAGGCATCAGTAGATGGGATTTCTCCTTCCCTCCACATGCTTGCCTTGGGTTCGCCCCATGGCACAATCGGGAAATATCGCGCATCCTTTTCCGCAGCCACGCCAATCTGGACGTATTTGTAAAGCTCTGGCACGTCCTTTTCATAGATTTTTATGTCCTTATATGCGTCCAGCCAGGAAGTTGAAAAACTTGCCGGGTTCTTGCACTCTATATTGACGATGGGGATGCCGTTTATGTAAAGCATGATGTCTGTTATTATCTCCTTATCCGCGCGCCGGTAAACCACCTGCCTGCTTGCAGTGAATTCATTGTTTTGCAGGGTTTGGTAATCGAATAAATGCGCTTTTCGAAGTTCGCGCGCCTTCTCGCGCTTGACATAGACTCCTTCCTTGAAATAGCGCAGCATTTTCTTGGAATCCTCAATGCCCGCGCCCCTGAGCTTCAATTCGTTCAGCACCTGCTTCACGTCATCGTCGCCCATCCACAGGTTTATCTTCCTAAGGCAGCGCACCAATTGCGAAGTGAGAAGGGGCTCCTCGTAGCTTTCGCGCTCCAGCTGGTCTGCTTTCACATATGTCCAGTCTTTGGACTGGAGCTTTTCCAGAATCGGGAGCTCGACAAGGGAGGATTCGTTAAAGGATTGGGTCATTTGTTCACCGTTGTGTTTGTTGCATTCCACGATGTTTTATTAAATATTTCGGGGTGTTCTGCTAGATAGATAATCCCTCTTAGAATAAGTGCTTTTTCCGCACCCCGCTGGATATTTTTTTGCAACGTTTCCGGATCTTTTGCTAAACGATAAAAAATTCCATAAACCTCTTCCTTGGTTATTGTTTTTACTATGGAACCTGCGGAATTTATCGTCAAAACAAAGTCCGGCTTTTCATAAACATAGCCAAATTCATTTGCACAAACTGTCTGAAACTTGAAGACTTTATTTTCCAGCCCGCAATTGATTGTTTTGTTGTCGAACTGGAGGCTGGCAGTCATACTGTTAGAGCTTCCATCCACTATTATACCTGTCTGGTTTGTGAAACACATTTGAAAACCATCACTAACCGGCACGCAAACAACCCTCTGCAAGTCCTGCATAATGCTTGGTATGTCTTCGTTCACAAAGCCTATTACCCCACATCCGAGGAGTATTGCCGCGACGAGCCCAATTAACTTAGTTTTCTCCATCATGGTTCAACTTTTGTTTTAGCATTGTGTTGTTCTTTTTCTACATGATTGATTGGTAACGCGGCATCTCTAATTTTGTATCTAAAGACTCTCTCAAGAATGTAGTTCATAACTGTTTCAGTTTCATCAAAACAAAATCTTGCAGTTATTAAATCAGGTGCCTTGCGCGGATGGCTTTGATTATTAACAAATGAATAGACTGCCTTTTGCGAATTTAGTGCAAGTGATTTCAAATCTCTATCAAGGTACCCCGTGCTAGCAATTATATTTAGATTTTCTTCCGGTTTTTGGAGAGCCAACGGCATCTTGTCAATTTTTTTGACTGCTTCGTGATAAAAATCCTCAATTGCGCCTTTAAGTTCATCTATCCCCTCAAGCGTGTTTCCATTTTCTATCTTGCTGCGCCCTTTTTTCAAGAGTTCCGATGTTTTTTTGAAACCAAACGTTTCAAGACTTTCAATTACTTTTGTAATGATAAGCGCATCAAGGGGCTTTGGCATTTCTATTAAATATCCGCTGAGTGCATGCACTAAATTTGTTATTGTTTCTGTGCATTCTGTTTGGATATAGCTATACTGTTCACGGTCAATATTCCTGCTAACTCCTGCTTGGCGCAATTTAAAAAAAACTGACGGTCTAACTGTTATTTCAAAAATGGTGCCTTCATATTCTTTGAATTTGCTTTGATAAATCGATATTCCTATTTCATATACAATTTCATCTCTTAGGCTCAGGAGTTCACGCATATGCTGGGCATGTTTATACTCCGTATCGGTCATCAGATTAAGAAATCTCTTTATGGTTAATCCTAATCGTATCGATGCTTTTGGCATTCTTCTTACAAACTGGATGCAGCCAAAATTATACCATTGCGGATTGTGCCCAATATTTTCAAAGCCTTCAGTAACTAGATACGTGATGGCTCCACTTTTTATTGCCTTAATTCTGTCCTTGTCTGTTGTATTGAAGAATGCCTTGCCCTTCACTATAAAATTTTCTGCTAGCATTTTTCTCACCTACTTGCTTTTTGCTGGTATATGGCCCCAAATACGTAGCCGATAACGGCGCCAAAAAGACCGGTAACTGCTGAACCATCTATCATTTTGTTCCATGCCAGAAATCCAACACTTAGCAAGATCGTCATCATTATAGTAAAGTTGATGATTTGCCAGCGTTTTATAATTGGCTCTTGGGTTTTCTTGTATTCTATTATTTTAGGTGCAACTACTTCGATGAAGGGAGTTATATCCCTTAAGAATTTTGCAACCTCTTTTGTTTGTTCGTCATCTGCTTTTGCTGCCATCTTAACCACCTTGCACCCGCTTCCTTCCAGTCAGAAGGTCATTCATCAGCCCTTTCTTTATGCGCTCAAGCTTTGCTTTGCGCTTCTGTTCCAGCTCGATTTTTTGGTCAATTGAAGAGAGGATTTCTGCGATGTGCTGCTGCTCGGGGAGTGGAGGAAGAGGAACGCATATCCTCTCTATTCTAAAAATCGCTAATTTTGGTTGCGTAGCTTTTCCGGTTAGCCCATTAATCTGTTGCACCGATGTTTGCGATTTGAGTACCCTCGCTAGGAAGGTTTTATCAATATTCTTTAGATTGCATAATTTTGCGGCATTTTCTGTAAGATTGGCTCCATTGAGTTCGGGTGGAATAAGAGCAGTAAGTCCAACAGTTCCTGCGATTGAAATACACACCTCATTCGTTGTTACAGTATAATTCTTTATCTGTTCAAACGTTTCTTTTCCAAGATATTTCAAACCATAATTATTGAAATACCCATTCTCTCCAAAATCAACAAGTCTAAGATACGGGTATTTTGTCATCTCTGGAGAGAAATTCTCGCCCAACGGCAACCGTTTTCCACCCTTAACATCACAAATGTCTGCAATTTTTACAACCTCCCACTCAATTGGCACCCTCCCAATCTCCGTTTCCTTGAATTCCTTGTGCCCAATCCCCTCTGTCAGGAGCTTTTGCATCATTCCCTGCTTGAGCCGCCCGGCCTTGGCGATTATCGCGTCCGATTTCTGGATTGCTTCGTCAGCCGTGGAAAGGATTTCCGCGATGCGCTGCTGCTCGGGGAGATGAGGGAGAGGTATCTTTATGCTCTTTATTAGTCCAAGATTGAGCCCACTCCGACCCGCGCCGGATAGGTTTCGCAGTTCAAGATACCTTGATTGTAAATTATAGTAAACATAGGCGGGCATCACATCCTTCTTTTCTATTACTATGCCCACTATTGATTGATTGCAAGTTGTTTCTATACCTAAAATACCTGCTGTTCCGCGGGTCTTGCCCTGTCCGTTCATAGCAATAACCACTGTATTTTTTGGGAGAAGCGATGTGTTAGAGTTATCCATGCCAAGTTTAGTGATGAATTTTGAAACATGTCTTATTGTTCCCTGATGAATCTCACCGGATGACATCCAGGGGATATTGCCATTCCAATAAAGCTTGTTAGAAGTCAGAGGCGTACTCCCAGTTTCAACTCTAGCGAACGATTCGATTGATGCAACCTCCCACTCCTTCGGCAGGCGCCCGAGTTCAGTATCCTTGAAATCATTTTTCATGACAATAACCTCTGAAATTCTAGGCACGTTAATGCTTTCCCACCCAACGCCAAGACTCTCTTCTTAAAATCTTCATCATTAGTAATCAGAAGCATGTTGTTTTTGATTGCCGTTTCACCAATTAGTGCGTCATTTGTATTTTTCCATTTCCCTTTGCGTAGCTCTTCAAGTATCTTTGCATCCCCTAACTTCGCATGACCTAATCTTGAAGTTCCTAAAACAAAACTTTCCGTGGGAATTATCGTGGGTGCAACCTTTGCCAAAAAGAGAGTGAGCAGTCTGCGTTTCTCTTGTTTGCTATCAGGTGTATTACTTATCTCGTCAGATTGTACGTGTGTAATGTAATATGCGTAACCAATAGCTTTACTTCTTTCTAGAGTATCTATTGATAGTGTCTCATCAGCAATTTTATCAATGGAATTACTGTCAAATAATACTGGTATTTGATTGTCAGTATTTTGTTCTATGAAATCATAGCCTTCCTTAGTAACAAATATCACAAGCGCCTCAAGAGTGTCATTCTTTAGATATTTC